>DASXPZ010000800.1:0-5581 GCA_036493275.1 Pirellulales bacterium | reverse complement strand
GCCGCTGATTACCGTCCGAGATGGCAACTACAAGAACCGAGGCGAACTGTTCTTGTCGCACGAGTTCAACGGCGTTGATCTGCAAATGGACTACGCCCGAGACACGCTGCGGAATCTAGCCCGCCTGTGGACCCGTCCGGTCCACATCGAGACCCTCATTGATGAAACGCCGACTGTGCTGTCGTTCGACGGGCGCGAACACACGCAACAGCCGGCCGCTTCGAGCAAGAACTGACCAGTTTCATACCAGATCGGCGCCGGACTTGCAGCGATCGTCATAGGCAATGCGTCCGGCGCTGCGTTGTAGCCAGCGTGGCGCCCAGGCGGCGTCTTTCGGTATCGAGGCCACCGAGGCACTTTTTTATGTCCATTGTTCAACAGGCTCGCGACGCCCTGCAGCGCGCCACGGCGCCCGAAAAGCTCGACGTGTCGGAGGGACGGCAGCGGCTCACCAGCGAGTTGGCGGCGGTCGATTCGTTGGCCGTTGGCTTCACTACGTTCACACTCGCTACCGATTCTCTTTCCGGGGCCACAACCGACGAGCTGAAGCGACTGGGCGAAAAGCTCTCCGCGCGGCTGACGTATTTGCTCGAACCGATCAGCGCGATCGAAATCGACCGAGAAGGGTGCGTGCTGCAAATGCGGTCGAATCCGCCGCAGCGCGACGACGATCAGACCACCTATTACGAGTTGGTTCTCCGCCGTGGCGGCGAGATGCGCCTTTCGCGCTATTCGAAGGCGCCGGGAGACGCGCGGCAGAAGACGATCGCCACCGTCACGCGCGAAGTCTTCTTGCGATTGGTCGCCGATTTTGCGGCGGTTGCTCCGCAGTAGTCGCGCCAAATGGCGCCCCTCCACAGTCGTGAGTCACTATTGCGCGTCACATCGTCGGTAGAGGCCAGGCGGCGCGGTATTCTCTTCCCAGCAGCGCATTGGCGTCGGCGTCTGCCGCCGGGAAATGCTGCGTTTTGGCGTCCCATGCGAGCTTGCGGCCGACTCGTTGCGAGATGTTGCCGAGGTGGCAAAGGGCGGCGCTCGTCGCGGCGACTTCGATTTCGGCTGTTAGCTGCGCAGTGCCCTTGATTGCGTCGAGCCAGTTCCGCTGGTGCTCTGGCTCGTAGCTGCCCGAGGCCTCGCTCCCTTTTTCCTTGGGCTGCTTGGGGCGATGAATCCACCACTGGCGGCCGTCGGTCGTCACCACCCCTTGCTCGCCGTGGAACTCGACGCCGAACGTCGAGTCGTTCATCGCATACGGCGACCAGGTGCGATGTTCCCACACCAGCGTCAGGCCAGGGTATTCGTAGCACACCGTTTGCGTGTCGGGGGTGACCTGATCATCGTCGAAGAAATACTTGCCGCCGCTGCTCACCACGCTCGTCGGGAGCTCGACTCCCAGCCCCCAGCGGGCCAGGTCAAGACCGTGCACGCCGTTATTGCCAAGCTCGCCGGTGCCATATTCCCATTGCCAGTGCCAGCGGTAATGGAAGTGGTTCTTGTTGAACTCGCGCCGCGGCGCCGGCCCGAGCCACACGTCGTAATCGACGCCCGCTGGCGTCGGCTCGTTTTTGGCGTGGCCGATGTTCTCGCGCTGCGAGACGATCCAAGTGCGGGCAAAATGGATCTTGCCGATCTTGCCCGCCGCGAGAAACGCGACCATCTCTCCGAGCGCGGCGCACGAACGACGCTGTGAGTCGACCTGCACCAGGCGGTCGTACTTTCGCGCCGCCGCCAGCATCCGCTGACCTTCGACGATATTGTGCGAACAGGGCTTTTCGACCAGCACGTGCTTGCCCGCCTGACAAGCGTGAATCGTCGCCAAGGCGTGCCAATGATCGGGCGTGGCGATCACCAGGCCATCGATCGATTTGTCGTCCAGGATGCGGCGGAAATCGGTCACCGTCTCAGGCCGCTTCGCCTGTTTCGACGAGACCGCGTCGACCCCGGCGCCCAACACGCGCTCGTCGACGTCGCAAATATATGCAACATTGCAATCAGGCTGGGCCGAAAGGACGCTGGCCAGCGCTTTGCCGCGACCATTCACGCCCATCACGCCGACGGTGATCTGCTCATTAGCGCTCCGCGCCGCGCGGGCCACAGGGCAAACCGCCAGCGCCGCCACGGCGGCGCCAAGTTTCACTACGTCGCGACGAGTGAGAGTGGCTTGAGGTGCTGAAGCAAGCTTTTGCATATTGGTGATCCACTTTTCGAGGAAACGGCGCGCTGTTGAGTATTGTGTTCGTAAGCGGCAACGCGCTAGCCGAGATTGGCGGTACGCTGAAGGGCGCGGTCAGATCCTCGCTGGGCCGTTCTCCGTCGGAAAAAAGACACGGTAAAGTAGACGATGATCGCGGCGATGTTCAAAAGGAGTAGCCCATTGAACACAGTGTTATGAAAAAAGCAGAGGTAACCCATGGGGATTAACCATAGTCCAGCGGTCAATTCCAGCCACCTCTGAAATGAAAGGCGCCTTTTAGGCGGCGGATCGTCGTGCGTCACTGAGTTTAGATTGGCATTGCTCATAATTGCCTTCTACAAATCACTGTGGGTAATCTGAACATCGGCGCTACCCGCCGATGATTGTGTCGAAACGCCCACGAATGCAAAAAACCCGTGGCTAGCGCCACTCGGCTCACAATTCAAGCCTCTCCCACCCGGCAATGCGCCAGCATCGCCAGCGGCGTGGTGACGTAACTGGTGTAGAACGGGCCGAACTCCGCGTAGCGGGCGCTCGCCTCGTCGAACCGCATCGTATAGACGATCTCTTTGAGAAACGCCGGGTTGCGGGCCCACAGCGTGACGCCCCACTCCCAATCGTCGAGCCCGACCGAGACCGTGATCAACTGCGTCACGCGGCCGCCGAACTTCATGCCGCTGCGGCCATGCTCAGCCATCAACCGGCTCCGCTCGGCAAAGTCGAGCGTGAACCAGTTCTCGCCCGTCTTCCGTTTTTTGTTCATCGGGTAGAAACAAGTGTTGGGCCACGGCGGCAAGTCGGGCGTGAGGCGCTGGCGGCGCATCATCACTTCGCGATTTTCATACGCCTTGAGTTTCGTCGCGTACGCCGCGCCGGCCGGATCCTCGCCTTCTTCCACCAGCCGAGCGCCGTACTGCTCGACCGTAGGAACATATTCCGAAACTTCAGTCAGCGAGACGTACGAGTACGTCGGGCGGATGGCAGGGCCGAGCTTGCTCGCCAGCAGACGCTGATGAACCCCGTCGACCACCAGCGGGTCGGGATCGAGCACCATCAGCCCGAAGTCGGCCTTATGGCCGGCGACGATCGAAGTCTGCAAACGCTGCGGGGCGCCCTCACGGGTCGAATCGAGCGTAGCGATCAACTCTTCGCAGCCGGTTTGCAATTGGGCCGCGCTGAATTGCGCGAGCGCCGCTCGATCGAAGTCGTAAAAAAAGTGGCTGCAATGCCACCCTTCCTGCGGCGTGAGCGAAACTTCCGAACTCTGCGGAGCGTGGGCGTGCGAAGGCGCGGCGGCCGGGGCTGGAGCGTGCGACATACTATTGCGAAATTGGGGCCTGGTGAATGGATGGCGAAGATATCGAAGCGATTCACCCAATCATAACAGACTGGGCGCCGCCGGGAAACGCGGCGATTACTTCCAAAGTGACTGGCGGTTCGCGATTTTGCGAAGCGGATATTCCGCTTCAGAAGGCAGCAAGTGTGAAACAGACGTTCGCCAGAAGGAGTGCTTCGCGATTCTTTGCTGCGCGTTTCACTTCGCCTTGTAATCCCGCCACAGCCAGCGGAGCGATTCTGGAAGTAGCGCTCCGCCCTGCTTGCCGTTGTGGCCGCCGTCGCCGTATTCGAAGCGGTAGTCGTAGCCGCCGAATTTGAGAGATGAGGCCAACTCTTGGTTCGCCAAGGGCCAGTTGCCGTGGGCGTTGTCCAGATCGCCGGAGCCGTCTTGCATAAAGATTCGGATTGGCTTCTTTTCGGTTTTGCGAATCAGCGCCTGGTAATTGTGACCGCCGCGGATGTTCGTGAAACTGCCGACGTGGCTCAGCACTTTGCTGAAGGCGTCAGGCCGCTCCCAGGCGACCGTAAACGCGCAGATGCCGCCGGAGCTGATGCCGCCGATCGCGCGCCCCTCGGCGTTCTCGACCAGTTTGTAATCCTTGGCCACCTCGGGCAGGATCTCTTCGAGCAAAAACCGCGCGTACTGATCGCTGAGCGTGTCGTACTCGAAGCTGCGATTCGATTCCGGCTTGCCGTCCGCCGTGGCCGGCGGATTCATGCCGGGATTGATAAAGACACCGATCGTGACCGGCATATCTCCCTTGGCGATTAGATTGTCAAAGACGATCGGCACGCGGAAATCGCCGTCATCCTTCATGTAGTTCTTGCCGTCCTGAAAGACTATGACGCAGGCCGGCGTGTCGGGCTTGTATTGCGCTGGGACATAAACCCAATAGTCGCGCGTCGTGCCCGGAAAGATCTTGCTGGTCCAGCTATGCTGCGTCACTTTTCCTTGCGGCACGCCCGCCTGCCGCTGCGAATCGGGCCCCAGCTTGTAATCGTCGGCAGCCACGGCGACGCCTCCTGACATGAACAAGCAACATGAAACGACAAGGATGCGCGTCAACATGCTAAACCTTTTTGTGCGACGCTGCCGCGTCGGGTTGGTAAGAGCGGTTCATTCAGGGGACGATCAAACGCTGCGAGGCGGCTCGATCGCGACGACTGGGAGCAAGCTGAGACTAACCCGCTCAGCGGTGCATCGCAAGCGTGCGACGATTGAGGCGGCGCTGCGCGACCGCATTTCGGCGATCGAGCGCCGAGCCGATTAAGGCCCCGGCGGCGAAAGTTGCGGACCGGGCTGGTAAGGAGCGGCGGGTTGATAAGGAGCTGGCTGGTAGGGCGCAGGCTGGATAGTGAGCGGCTGACTCGGTATCGGCTGGCCAATCGCCGGTTGCGCCGGCTGGCCCGGGTAATATCCGGCGGGAGGTTGCAGCACTCGCGGCGCCGTGGGATAGGGCGTCCAGTTAGGCGGCAACAGCGGGCTGTTGCTCGACGGGCCAAACACCGGCGCGCCAGGCTGACCGGGGAGCGGCGCTACGCCCTGACCTGGAGTAAATACCGGCGGCATTCCCGGCGGGGGTGGCGGAGCCGAATTCAACGGCGCGAGATACGTCGCCGGCTGATTCGATTGTCGCAATTGCTCGGCGTTGGCCACCAGTTGCTCTTGCGGAATCAGCTTCTGCGGGATGAGCGTAAAATCGAGATTCCGTTCATCTCGAATTTCGAATGGAATCAGATTCTCCGTAACGAAATCGATTCCGTACCAATCGTACCACGGCGCCCACATTCGCTTTTCGACCGTCAGCGTTTCATACCCTTCGCGCACTAAGCGGATCTGACGCGTGCCGTAGTAAACAAAATCGGTCGAGCAGGGCGTAACGCCGATCTCGTAGTCATCGACGTAGACGAACGCGCCGGGCGGATTCGAGCGGATGGTCATCCGTCGCTGCACGCAGCCCTGCGCGCAGCACAACACCAGGACCATGGCCAATAGCCGATGGCGGCGTGCGGCGGCGCGCAGAAAATTCTGCCTGGCGATCACGTGGC
>DASXPZ010000799.1:0-5644 GCA_036493275.1 Pirellulales bacterium | reverse complement strand
AAATCGAAATCGGTCTTGCCGCGCAGCTCTTCCAACGGTTGACCGATGCTTTCGCAGAAGCGGCTATTGGCGAAGATGATCCGCCCTTCGGCGTCTTTGCCGAAAATCGCCAGCGGCAGGCTTTCGACCAGTGAATGATATTGCGCCTCCGATTCGCGCAGCGCCGCTTCGGCCTTTTTCTGGTCGTTGATATCGCGAAAGAAGCAAAGCGTGGCGGGCCGGCCGTTCCAGTCGATCATCACGGAGTTGATTTCGATCCAGAACAACTCCCCAGTGCGCGTTTTGAAGCGGAACTCGTACTGATGCGGCACGTCTTCGCCGCGCAGACGCCGCACGTAACGGTCGAGCACCAGCGCGCGGTCTTCTTCGGCGATCAACTCGATGAAAGGCGCCGTCGCGATCTGTTCGGCCGTGTAGTCGAGCATCTCCAGCAGCTTGGGATTGTAGAACTTGATCAGGCCGTCTTGCGCGACGCAGATCGCGTCGTTGGCCGTCTCGATCAGCAGTCGGTATTTGACTTCGCTCTCGCGCAGCGCCTGTTCGACCGCGCGCCATTCCCCGGAACCGAAACCGCCGGCGCCGTTGGCGTCGTCTCCTTTGCCGTCGCTCCCCATAGCCAGATCGGCAGGGCTGGTCGAGGGCGCCTCGCTCGTATCAGGAGACGTCCCAAGGGCGCGGCGCCACCAGGTCATGCCGATGGCGAAGCTGAGCGCCACGCCGACGATTTCGACGGCGCGCAGGGCGCCGGCGTTGGCGCCTGAAGCGCTGCTAAGATCCGTCAGTAGCGCAGCCAGCATCGTTGCGGCAGATGACAGCATGATGACAATATTGCAAGGAACCTTGCGAACTGGCGCGGCAAAAGAAGCGGCGCGTTACGTTGACACGAGCGGCGCCGTCGCGCGGAACCCACGCTGCTCTTCCACAAGTGGGTGACCTGCACGGACCGTTTCGCTATGATTCAATGTCGCAGACCCGGCGCCGGTGTCAATCAAAATTGGGCGCAGGCCAGCGTTTGCGATCCATTCGTGTCAATCGATCGCCTGCGGGATATCCTCCGCCACATAGGGTGGCGGTAGCCCGATCGTTTTCGACCCTTTCAACACTCAGAACCTGAAATCTCGCCATGACTTCCAATACCGACTGGCACTACGAGACCACCAAGGCCGCTGATTACATCGCCAGCCACCGCCGCCAGGAGCGCTTTGGCGGACTGCAATGGGAACCGACCGGAACGGTGCTGGGCTTCATCAACGCCGAAGATTCGGCCGATCGCCGCGCCAGCATGAAGGCGGCGCAGCAGGCGATCTCGGTCACGCGGGAGCGGTTGGAAGCCAAAGGGGTCAAGGTGCACGGCGTGGCGGGGAGCGGCGACAACTGCACCTGGGTTTTGCTTTGCACCACCGACGATCTCGGCATGGTGCAGCGCGCCGCGTACGACGGCTGCCAGATCGTCGCCAGCAGCGATCCCCACGCCGACGAGCGAGCCCGACTGGCGCCCCTCGATAAGTCGGGCGTGCCGATCGATCCAAAGCAAAGTGGCTCCAACCCCAGCATCGCCTTCAAGCGCCTGCTGTAGCGGACGCGGCTGTCTTTCGCTTTTGATTTCTGCGCTGTAACGAGCGCCCAGCGCCGAGGCCGCGCACGGTCGAAGTCACTTCGTTTCCGCCGGCGCAAGCTCCACGCAAACGATCTCCTGATCGTCGCGGGCAATCGCGTGACGGCCGGCGTAAGCTGGATGGGCCCAGGTGGGGCCGATGATCCGTGTGCGCGATTCCTCGTGGTATCCCAGCGGATCGACGCGCGCCAGCACCAGTTCTCCTTCGGCGTTGAGCGCGATGAGTCGATTACCGTCGTTCAGCCATACCAGGCTGGCCTGCGGATTGCGGCCGCGCGGCGTGAGGCGATTGCCGTCGTCCCACAGCTTCTTGCCGCTGGCCAATTCGAAACACGTCAAGCCGAATTGCTTGTCGAGCAAATAAACGTAACCGTCGCGCTCAAGGGGCTGAGACATCAGTCCGCGCAGCGTTTTGGTCTCTTCCCAGGCGAGCGTTGCGTCAGCCAGCTCGGGGCCGAGGCGAATCGCTTTCGACCCTTCCCAATAACCGGCGACGAAGACGACGTCGCCGCGAACGATCGGCGTGGCGATCGAAACGCCGTAAGTCACCTTATAGGGGATTTTCCAGACTTCTTTTCCGCGCGCGAGGTCGATTCCCACGACGTGCTCCGGAGTCCAGCCGATCATTAGCGGGCCACGCTTGCGCTCGACGATAATCGGCGTGGCGTAGCCGGCCGGATCGTCACCGGCGCGCCATTTTTCTTCACCCGTCTTGCGATCGAAGGCAATGAACGACCCGTGCGGCAGGCCGACGTGGATGATCACCAGGTCTCGCCAGATGACAGGCGAGGCGGCAAAGCCCCACTCAGGCAGCTTGGCGCCGAGATCGCGCATGCAGTCTTTCGACCAGATCACGTCGCCGGTCGCGGCGTCGAGACAATAGACATGCCCCACGGCGCCGAGCGTGTAGACGCGATCCTCGAAGACGGTTGGCGCGGCGCGCGGGCCGCTGCCGTAGCCCAGCATGTCGTACTTCACCGGGTAACTGCACTGCCAGAGAGGCTTGCCGCTGGCTGAGTCGAAGGCCAGCACGCGCTCGACCTCGGCCGGCTCGGTCTGACGATCCATCGTGATTGCCCGGCCATCGGCCACGACCACGCCCGCGTACCCGCCGCCAATTTTCTGTCGCCACGCCACCGGCAGGCCGCCGGCCGGCCAGGTAGCTGGGAGTTTGGGCGCCTGCCAGGTCCCATCGCCACGCGGGCCGCGCCAGCGCGGCCAATCTTCAGCGCTGGCGGAGGGGGTGAGGAAGAGCAAGAGCGTGGCAATAGCGGCAGGCGCAAAAGCGGCGCGAGCACGACGGAGCCATTTCTTCATTGAGCCGAGGGACTGACTTTTGCGAGGTGCGTTCATCGCGTTCTTCATTTGCGAAATGCTTCTCGCGAGTTCCTGGCGAACTTCGAAGAGGCATATACTAACCCGAAGCGCGAGCGAGGGCTCTTCGCCGATCGAAGAAGATCCCTCGCTGGCGCGTCGGGTTGGTGTGACGCTCGAATTCAATTGGCGCTTACACCAATTCCCCAATCACCCGCGCGCTTTCCGGCAGGATCGATACCGGCCGGTCCGACATGTCTTTGACGAACGTGTGCGGGTCGATGCCCAGGTTGTGGTAGATCGTGGCCAGCACGTCCAAATAGTGGACGCGGCGGGCCGAGGCGTAGGCGCCCAGCTTGTCGGTGGCGCCGATCACCTGGCCGGTCCGCATGCCGCCGCCGAACAAAAGCGCGGTGTTGACGGGGGCCCAGTGGTCGCGGCCGGCGTCTTTGTTGATCTTGGGGGTCCGGCCGAACTCGCCCCATACGACCACGCTCACGTCCCGATCGAGCCCGCGCTGATAGAGGTCCTCGACCAGGGCCGAGATCCCCATGTCGAACGCCGGCAGCCGTTCGCGCAGCGCGGCGAAGTTGTTGCCGTGCGTGTCCCAAAAGCCAAAGGCCACGGTGACGCAGCGCGCGCCGGCCTCGACCAGGCGGCGGGCCATCAGCAGTTGATCGTTCCACTGCGGGGCGCCGTCTCCCTGGGGCTTCGAAGAACCGCGACCGTATCGATCACGAACCGCCGCGTCTTCTTTTTCCAGGTCCATCGCATCGACCAGCTTACTGCTCGTCAACACGTCGAACGCGCGGCGATACGTGGCGTCGAGCCGTTCGACTCCCGCGCTATCGACCGTGCGGCGGAAATCGTCGAAGTGTTCCAGCAACCGCCGCCGCGAGGCGAACTGATCGCCCGACACGTAACGCAGCTTCATGCTCGCCAGGTCTTCGCCATCGGCCTTGACGGGCGCCGAGCCATGCCCCAGCATGCCCGGTCCGGGACTGTTGTAGGGTCGATGCTGCATCGTGGGGAACAGATCGACGAACGGCGGAATCACCGGATCGACCGAGCCTTGCAGTCGCGAGATGACCGAGCCGATATTCGGCCGCCCCTCTTGCTGCGCCGCGCTCATCGTGTAGCCGGTCAGATTCTGAAAACTCGAATGCTCGTCGCGCAGGCCGACGATTGAACGAACGAGCGCTACGCGATCCATCACGCGGGCCATCTTCGGCAGCAATTCACAAACCTGGAGGCCGGGGACGACCGAATCGATCGGGTTGAACTCGCCGCGGATCTCGCTGGGGGCGCCTGTCTTCAGGTCGAATGTGTCTTGATGCGCTAGCCCGCCCGAGAGATAGACCATGATGACCGACTTGTGCCCGCGGCCAGCGGCTTGCCCGGCGGTCTTGCTGTTGGTCTCGGCCTGCAGAAGCTGCGGCAGGGCAAGCCCACCCATCGCCAGCGAGCCGACGCGGAGAAAGCTGCGCCGGCTGACCCCATCGCAATAGCGGTGTTTGGGTCCCAGGACCGTGAACATGCGGGAGACTCCGAAACGGGGGAGCGAAAATCGGTGGGGGGAGGGTCGGCGAGGCAACCTGAAACAATACGCTGGAGGGGTGACCGGCGAGGCTTTCAGTTTACCCGGCCACGTTTCCCGGAGAAAGAGCGGACGGCGCGCTCGAATACGGAGTTCGGCGCAGTCTCAGAGGGCCGCGGCTTGCGTGGCGCCCTGGTTTCGCCGGACCAGCAGCGTCAACGCAGCGCCGGCGAGTAATGTGAAAGCCATCGACCAAGCGCCCCCCAACCTCAGAACGGTGGGGCCCAGAAAACCGCCGATGTTGGCCACCGAGTTGATCAGGGCGATCCCGCCGGCCGCCGCCGCGCCGCTTAGAAAGCTCGTCGGCAAGGCCCAGAATGGCGGCAGCATGCTCATCATTCCCGTCTGCGCCAGGCACAATCCCGCCAAGGCCAAAACGGGCGACGGCGCCAGGATGCTTAGCGCCCATCCGGCCGCTCCCAGCAGCGCGGCTAGCGCGACGTGCCCCCGGCGTTCGCCGGTGCGGTCGGAACTAATGCTGAACAGGACCATGCCGATCGCCGCGCAGAGATAGGGAAGCGCGCTGAGCAGGCCGATCTGAGATTTGGTCGCCCCTTCGAATCGATCGGAAAGCAATGTTGGAAGATAGGCTCCGCTGGCGTTCGATCCCACCGCCACGGTGAAGTAGATCGCGATCAACAGCCAGACTCGTCCGTCCAACAGGGCGCGCAAATGTTCGGCCCCGTGGCGTTGCTTTCGCTCCGATTCTTCTTGTTGCATCCGCTCGACCAGCCAGGCCCGCTCGTCGGGCGCGAGCCAGCCGGCCTGCGCGGGATAATCAGTCAGTTTCCACAACACGAAGACGCCTAGCACGATCGACGGGATCCCTTCGAGCAGAAACAACCACTGCCATCCTTTCAGGCCGAAGGATGAATCGAGATGTTCCATGATGCGACCGGAGATCGGATTCCCGAAAACGCTCGCCAAGGCGATGGCCACCATGAACAAGGCCGTCATCCTGGCTCGTTCGCGCTCGGGAAACCAATAACTCAAATAGAGAATGACGCCGGGGAAGAAGCCCGCCTCGGCCACCCCCAGCAGAATGCGGATCGCGTAGAAGCTGCGGGCGTCGTAAACGAACATCGTCAGGCAGGAGATAACGCCCCAACTGATCATGA
>DASXPZ010000798.1:0-1541 GCA_036493275.1 Pirellulales bacterium | reverse complement strand
CGCTCCCGCGGGCAATTTCGCCCACTGCTTGCAGAACGCCATCCAACCGCCAGCGAATCGCCAGCCCCGCGGCCGTCGGCTGCAAGTGGATGTCGCTCGCGCCGGCCGACTGGGCAGCTGCCAGCAACAATTCGACTGTCTTGCTGGCATAAAGGGGGCTAGCAGCGTCGAGCTTTTTCAGCTCGGCGGCGATTTGCGGTGCTTCAACTGCCATTTTGCCAAGGATCGTCAAAGTTTATTCAACCGTCACAGTTTATCAGTCGAAAATAGGCACCGGCGGACCGCGCGCTCCGGCCCCAGCATGCGCCTGCGCGACAGCAAATGTGCGGGGTGCCACTGCTGGCTTGCCCAACAGTGTTTTCCGCCGTCAATCGCTAACTCACAAACAATGTCCACCGACACCACCATTTCCCAGCCCCAGTCGCCGCCGACTTTCGTCGGAGCGATTCTCGACGCGATCGCCGATTGGGGCGCGGCAGTGATCGACTGCGTCGCGGCTGTCGGCGATCTGACGTTATTCACACTCCGCGTTGGCTACTGGCTCCTTGGCCGGCTGCCGCGGCGCGAGACGATCATTCCGAATTTTTACCAGGTCGGCGTGCTCAGCCTGCCTGTCATCGCCCTCACGGGCACGTTCATCGGCATGGTGCTTGCGGTGCAAAGCTATTTTACGTTCCGCGACCTTGGTCTGGAAACTCGTCTGGGGGCGGTCATCAATATGACGCTGGTTCGTGAGCTGGGGCCCGTGCTCGCGGCGACGATGCTCGCCGGCCGCGTCGGCTGCGCCATGGCCGCGGAGCTCGGCACGATGCGCGTCACCGAGCAAATCGACGCCTTGGAGAGCATGGGCACCAATCCGATTCACTACCTCGTCGTGCCCCGCGTATTGGCCAGCATCTTCATGATCCCCACGCTGACGATCATGGCTGACTTCATGGGCGTGGTCGGCGGCTATTTATATAGCATCCACATCCTGAATATCGACGAGCACCATTACTGGAAGAACTCGGAACAGTTCGTCCAGCTCTTCGATCTCTTCAGCGGCATCTTCAAAAGCGTGTTTTTCGGCGGTGCGATTGCCCTGGTGAGCTGTTATCGCGGCTTTCATTGCACGCCCGGCGCGGAAGGCGTCGGCCGGGCAGCCACCAGCGCGTTCGTGTGGTCCTTCGTTCTGATCCTCGCTATCGACCTATCTCTCGGCAAATTGATGTATTCCATCTATTACCACATGTATCCCTCGGGGTCGAAACTGTTTTGATCACATAATCCCCTCAGCCGGGAGCAAACCTGCTCCCGGAGAAGCTTAGAAAGACGCTGCACCGCCAAAAGTCCGGGACCAAGTTTGGTCCCGGCTAAATGGATTGAGCATGGCGCGGAAAATCGACATCTCCTGGTCCGCCTCAACGCCCGGCAAAACCGAAGCGAAAGACCACCGTCCGGACTTGAACGATCCACCGCTCCTGGACGTTCGCCATCTCAGTGTCACCTTCGGCCGTCAACACGTCCTGCGCGATATCAACCTCCGCGTCCCTCGCGGGCAA
>DASXPZ010000797.1:0-5926 GCA_036493275.1 Pirellulales bacterium | reverse complement strand
ATTCAGCGCCTGCTCAAAGCTGATCACCTTGCCCGAGTACGTCGCCAGGCGACCGAGGATGGCCGTCATGGTGCTCATAGCGCCGGCTTCCGCTTCGTTGTACGGCTTGCCTGCGCGAATGCTGGCGAACAGGTCGTCATGCTCCACCTGGTACGGGTCTTTCTTCTCGCCGCGGTAGCGCCATTTGTCGCCGTTCTTGGGCTCGATCGTATAAGCACGGATATCCGCCGTGCCACTGGAGCCAATCGCGTGCTCCGAGACGTCCTCCCAGCAACTCGGAATGTGGCGGCAGTAGCTGAACATCCGCGAACCATCCGCGTATTCGAACTCCACCGCGTGATGATCGTAGATCTCGCCGAACTCCGGGCCCGTCCGCACTTGCCGGCCGCCCATGCCTTCGGCCTTGACCGGGTAGGCGTTCTTCAACCAGTTGATGACGTCCAGGTTATGGATGTGCTGCTCGACGATGTGATCACCGCAGAGCCAGTTGAAGTAGTACCAGTTGCGCATCTGATATTCCATGTCGGTCTGCCCCGGTTTACGCGGGTTAACCCAGACTCCCGCGTTATTCCAATAGACGCGCGCGGCGACAATATCGCCGATGGCGCCGTCTTGGAGGCGTTTGATCGTCTCGATATAGGGAGCCTGGTGACGACGTTGCAATCCGACACCCACGCCCAGGCCTTTGCTCTTGGCAATTTCAGCAGCGGCCAGCACGGCGCGGACGCCCGGGCCGTCGACAGCGACCGGCTTTTCCATGAAGACATGCTTGCCTGCGTCCACCGCGGCGGCAAAGTGAATCGGTCGAAATCCGGGCGGAGTCGCCAGGACGACCAAATCCACGCCGGAATTGAGCACTTGTTTGTAGGCGTCGAATCCGGTGAAGCGGCGATCCTCCGGCACGTCGATGCGCTCGGCGATCCGGTCTTCGTTCTTCAGGTTTTGAAGGCTGGAGTTCAGTCGGTCTGGAAACGCATCGCCCATGGCGATCAGTTTCACTTTGCCTTCGGTGCGCAGGGCCTGCGCCGCGGCGCCCGTCCCGCGCCCGCCGCAACCGATCAGACCGATTTTGATGGTGTCCTCTTCGCCGGCGTGCGCCATCCGCGCGGGGCCAAGCGTAGCGGCAAGGCTGCCGCCGACAACCGCCACGGTCGACGTCTTGAGAAAATTGCGGCGCGATTCGGAGATCTCGCCTGGGGCTTGTTCGGGCATGGTCATCGCAAGAGACTCCTGCAAAATGGGCCTGAAAGTTGGGCGTTGGATACTGCGTAAGAAACTCGTGGCGATCGCGGGCCAAAAAACGGCAGCCAGTGCGATCTGGAAACGGAAATCGGTGTTTGCTGCTGCGAGGCGTCGATTACTGTTGCGAAGCGTCAGGGGCGTACTTGATCTTTTCTTCCGGCGAAGGCTCTACCAGCGGCCGCACTACGCGGAATCCTAAAAACTGCGCGTCCGTATAATACCAAATGCTCTGCGGAATTTGGGGATCCTGATATTTCCATTCCTTGCTCGACCCGCGCCGGGCGGCGCTCCGCAGGGCCGCCGGTTCGTCGTCCCACGAGCCGCCGCGGACCGAGCGGGGCTCGACTTTTGTGGCCACAGCCAGCGGATTTTCGCTCAGCTTGCCGGCTCCTTTGGCGTAAAAGTCGGGCACGTACTGATCGACGCACCACTCGGCCACGTTGCCGTGCATGTCGTGCAAACCCCAGGGATTCGGCTTCTTTTTCCCTACGGGGTGGTACTTTTCATCACTATTGTCGAAGAACCAGGCGTATTCGCCTGCTTTTTCAGGATCGTCGCCAAAGGAATACGGGGTAGTCGCGCCGGCGCGGCAGGCGTATTCCCACTCGGCCTCGGTCGGCAGCCGGTAGTAGCGACCTGTTTTGGCGCTCAGCCATTCGCAATATTTCTTGGCGGCGAGCTGGGTCATGCTGATGGCCGGAAAGCCGGATTTGCCCATGCCGAACGTCATGTCGACGTAAGGTTTGGTAGGACGGGCCACCACATCGGCCAGCTTATCCCGTTCGGTCGTGGGGACGCTTTCCACCTTGCGGCGCTGGATATCAAGACTGAACATGAAGATTTCATATTCATCCCACGTCACTTCGCACTTGCCCATCCAAAAGGGAGAAATCTGCACCTCGTGCTGCGGACCTTCGTCCTCTTTGCGCCCCTTTTCGCCCGCGGGGCTTCCCATGGTGAACTTGCCCCCTTTGATTGGGACCATGTCGAAGCTGGCCTTCGTCCCGGAAATCCGGTCGGTGTACTTCTTCATCTCCGCTTCGTCTTTGGCCTCGGAGTCAGCGGCCGGCTCCGGCGGAACCGGCGCCGCGGCGAAGGCACGGGCACAAAAGGCGCAAATACTCACGAACACGAGAGCGAGGAGCGCGGCGGACGAAATGGACCGAACGCGCGGCGCGGAGGCTTGCCAAGGCAGATGCGTCATAGGGATGATGGAATCGGGGATGAGGTTCTGTTGAGCGGTTGAGTAACTTAGCCGGCGTGCCGCGATTTGCCAGCGGGAAGGATATCTATGCGAGCGACCGTTTCTTTGCGATCAACCCGGGCGTCTCACCCGCAAATTGGCGATCGACAGGCGCTCGTCACACATTGGCCCGCTCGATTGCTGGTGGGAACGATCTTCGTGAAACTGGCTTTCCTCTCGCTTAGCGGGCTGCCGCCAATCGCTTCGGCTGCGCCCTCTGACGTCGCAGCCGATCAGCCCGAGCCCGAGCGGCGCCAGTTCGAGCAGGTCGAAATGGGAATGCCATTCACGGTCCTATTGTATTCGGCCGATCAGGAGGCCGCAAATCGGGCTGCCGCCGCCGCGTTCGCCCGAATTGGCGAGCTGAATCGGGTGATGAGCGATTATGACCCAGACAGTGAACTATCGCGGCTCTCCGCCACGGCCGGCCGAGGCAAAGCAGTGAAAGTCAGCGACGATCTGTGGATCGTCCTCTCTCGCGCCCAAAAGCTGGCCGCTGAATCGGACGGCGCGTTCGACGTCACCGTCGGTCCTTACGTCAAGCTGTGGCGACGCGCGCGGAGGGCCAAAGAGATGCCTTCGCCCGAGCGGCTGGCCGAAGCCAAGGCGAGCGTCGGTCACCGCTTCTTGCGGCTCGACCCACAGGCCCGCTCCGCGGAATTGCTCAAACCCGGCATGCGGCTCGATTTGGGTGGCATCGCCGTCGGCTACGCCATTGACGAAGCCCTCAAGGTGCTGGCGAAACATGGAATCACGCGGGCCCTGATCGATGGCAGCGGCGACATCGTCGTCGGCGATCCGCCCCCCGGCAAAGCGGGCTGGCGCGTGGGCGTTTCGCCGAGCGAGGGGAAGGGATCCCCGCCGACTCGTTATCTGCTACTGAGAAACTGCTCGGTGACCATCTCCGGAGACGACGTCCAGTTTGTCGAGTTGGAGGGCAAACGCTATTCGCACATCGTCGACTCGCGAACCGGGCTGGGCCTGACAGACCACAGCGCGGTGACCATCGTGGCGGCCGACGGCATCACCGCCGACAGCCTGGCGACGGCCGTCAGCGTGCTGGGACCGAAGCGAGGATTGGCGCTGGTCGAAACGTATCGCGGCGCCTCGGCGCTGATCTTGCAACGGCAAGGGGACCAGGTCGAGACAAGCCAATCGCCCGGATTCGGGCGCTACGTCATCGATGAGAAACCCGCGAAGCCCTGACCTACCAAGAGGCGGTTTTCCCAGGTCAGAATCCAGGGCTATTCGCCGCGCCTAAACCCATCGTTTGCGGCGCGACGTCCGCCGCGTCCGGGGGCGCCAGGCTGAGCACGACGAGCGCAAAATCGCGCAGCGTCTTTGCCTGGTCCGGCATTACCCACGCGTAGCAGGTCTGGCCGCAATGGCAGTAACGCCCCACGAAGCACGTGCAGGGCGGGATATCCTTTTTGCAGCACGAAACGTGAACCCAGTGCATTGAATAAGGGTTTGGCGGCTCTCCCTCGTCCGGTTCGTCGACCAGCGATAACAGCGCCGCAATTTGGTCTTGGGCCTGTTCGAGCAGGCCAGGACTGCGCCGCGGTTTCAGCAGCGAATGCAACGGCACGTAGGCTGCGTCGCAAATCGAACTAGATACCTTGAGGATTTCTTCCTGCACAAACTCAAGCTCCGAGGGAACCGAGTAGCCCTCGCGCCCGACTTTCTCGGCGTCGAACTCATTGCCTTCAGTCATGAGCGTCTCCAATCGCTCGTAGAGTTTTTCCAGCGCAGCTTTCACCTTATCGAGCTTTGCCTGCTCTTCGGGCTTTTTGTTTTCGCGCAGCGCGGCGATCATTTTCGTCGAGACATCGCGCGTCAGGGCGATATGGCACTCGGTGCTGATTTCGCAGATTTGCTCGAAGGCGTCGTGGCGGATCGTGCCCTCAAGATCGTTCGGATCGACCGCTTTGCGATAGGCGATTTGCAATAACTCCAAATCGTCGGCGTCGATCACCGGATCAACGTTCCATTGATGCAGCACATTCCGCTGCAAGGTGAGGCTGGGCGCCCACTGCTGCGGGCCGCCCAGGTTCAGTCCGAACGCGCCACCCCCTTGGTCCGCCACCTGCACTACGCCGCCATTCAGCTTCACGTGCCAGGCTAATGAGTTCGGATTGCAGGCAAACATCGCCAGGTTGTCGAGAATCTGCTGATACTGGATTTCGGTTAGCGTGCTCGACTGGCTGATCGTGCCTCGTTGTAAACGAATGGCCGTGCAACCGCCGCAACCGAGCGCAAGCAGTAACATCGCCGCGCCGCCCAAGGCGCGCAGCGTGAAAACGATTCTTTCATCAGTCAGTTCCTTTTGCGGCGTCATTGACACCCAATGCTGGCAGTGCAAGCGAGTCGGCGCGATCGTATCGATTACATCGACAATTCCGGTTGAGTGGAATGAGACAAACAGCGCAAGATTTAACGGCAGAATTCCTGGCCAGTCGGAAGCCTGGAAATCTGTCGCCCCGAGACCAAGCGAGGAGGAGGTGATTTGCGCCCCCTGAAGACGTCATGTAAGACATTGCCAGCGCGAGAGGTCGCTACGAAAGGATCCGCAGGCTCTCGATCGGCAGCACGCTGTTGAGGCTGCCGGAGCGGAATCCTTCGAGGTCGAGCGTCACGAATTTGAAGCCCAGACGGCGGAACGTGGCCACCAACCCGTCGCGCGTCGCCGCGTCGGCAAGTTTCGGCAGGGCCGGGAGCGGGACCTCGATTCGGGCGAGATCCCCTTTATGATAGCGGACTCGCAGCTCGACGAGCCCTAAGCCCCGCAGATACTGCTCGGCCTGATCGACCATCGCCACGCGCTCGGGCGTGACCTCTTCACCATAGGCGATTCGGCTGCTGAGGCAGGGGCTGGCCGGCTTGTCCCAGACCGGCAGGTCCCAATGAGCAGCCAGCTCCCGGACCTCGGCCTTGGTCAGATCGCATTCCAAGAGCGGGCTGCGAACGCGATGTTCGGCGGCCGCCGTCATGCCGGGCCGATGATCGCCGCGATCGTCGAAGTTCGCTCCGTTCAATACCACGGCGGCCTCGGAGTGCGCAACGATCGATTCAAGCTGCGTATAGAGCTCGGTCTTGCAGTGGTAACAGCGGTCCGGGCTGTTGGCCAGATAGCGCGGGTCGGCGAATTCATCGGTCCGCACGACCTGGTGGCGAATCCCGATGAGGACGGCGAGCGCAACTGCAGCTTCTAGCTCGCCGCCGGCCAGGCTGGCGCTCGCGCCGGTGATGGCCACAGCCTGGTCCCCCAGGGCCAATTGCGCCGCCTTGGCCACGACCGCGCTATCGACTCCGCCCGAAAAGGCGACGGCGCAACTTCCGAATCCACGGATCAACTCGAGCAGCCGATCCCGTTTGGCGATTAGCGTTGCGGAGAGCGGTGGCATGGGGGGACGCCCTCAAAAAAACTGGCCGACCCAAGGT
>DASXPZ010000796.1:0-13494 GCA_036493275.1 Pirellulales bacterium | reverse complement strand
GAATCGTGGTCTGCGGCGACATGCGCGAGCTGGGCCCTGACTCCAAACGTCTTCACCTGCGAACCGGAGACGACGTCGTCACGCTTTGCGGCGCCGACGTTCTGGTTGCCTGCGGCGAACACGCTGGCGACGTCGTCGAGGGCGCCACCACCGCCGGAATGCCAAAACAACGAGCGATCGCCTGTCGATCGGCCGAAGAGGTCCGTCCTGTGCTGGCGCGGATCGTCGGACCGGGGGACGTCGTGCTGCTCAAGGGTTCGCGCGCCGTAGGGCTTGAGCGCCTGGTCGCCGGCGGTCTGCCGCGATTGGCCCGCGCCGCCTGAAGCGCCGATCACGCAATCCAATCTGTTTTACCTGTCACCAAATTGCTCATCTCGTTCACTGATCTCATCGTCCGACAAGGGAATTCTCCCACACACACTTTTACCGAAACATTGTTTGCGGGTTCCATCGACTACGCGCTGATTTGCGGGAATTGGCGCGTTGCCCACTCTCCTGGGTAGGAGCATTATGCTTGCCGGAATTAGCGGTTTCTGGGTCAATCGCTCTGGCAAGTGCTTCGCGATGGAATTCGTATACTGAGCGCCGGAGCGGCGTTAGCGCCGCTCCGGCAGCTCAGGGATCACCGATCGACACCGATTGAGCCACTCGCGCTCGATCGGTGTCGATTGTTTTTGGCGCCCTACTCCTCTTTCGACAATCCCTCGATCATGGTCGTCTGGCTCTACGATTTCTTCTGCGCGCATAGCGTGGCGGCGGGCGAAGGCTCGCGCGGGCTGATGCTTCGCGCGCTGCTGGCCGGACTCGGATTGCTTCTTGCAGCCCTGGCAGCCGGGACGCCGACCATCAACTGGTTGAGAAGTCGTTTTATCGAGCCGATCAAAAGCGCTTCGCACAAGCTCGACGAACTCCATCGCGCAAAGCAATCAACGCCCACCATGGGCGGGCTGTTTCTGATCGCCGGCGTTGTCATCGCCGTACTGGCGCTAGCGGATGCGCAGAATCGCTACGTGCTGTTAGGGCTGGCCGTCACGCTCGGTCTGGCGATGCTTGGCGCCATCGACGACTTGATTAAACTGCGGACCACCTCTGCCGGGCTCGGCTGGCGCGCGAAATTATCGGGGCAGCTTGCCGTGGCGCTGCCGGCCGCTATTTGTCTTGCAAAGTGGCGAAGCGAATCGTCGTTGTGGCTAGCCATTCCCTGGCTGACGCTAGTCATCGTCGGGTCGTCCAACGCCGTGAACATCACCGATGGCTTGGATGGTCTGGCTGCCGGCTGCCTGCTGCTGGCCACGCTCGCCACGAGCTGCGCCATCTTCGCCCAGGCCGATCCGGCAAACGCCGAGTTGATCGTCGTCGCGGCCGCCACGATCGGCGGACTGCTCGGATTCCTCTGGTTCAATCGCCATCCGGCGCGTGTTTTTATGGGCAACGTCGGTTCGCTGCCGCTGGGCGGCCTGCTCGGCGTGCTGGCGGCGGCGACCGGACAGGAACTTCTGTTGATCGTCTCGGGCGGCGTCTTCGTAGCCGAAGCTGCCAGCGTGCTATTGCAAATCGGGGCCTTTCGCTGGTTCCATAAAAGGATCTTTCGCTGCGCCCCGCTGCATCATCATTTCGAATTTCTCGGTTGGACGGAGCGGCGCGTCGTCGCCCGATTTTGGGGCGCCGCGGCGCTGTGCGCTGTGTGCGCTGTGGCGATCGTTTCGTTCGGCTCGCGTCATCGCGTGGCGCAGTCAGGCGACGCGCAAGTCGTTGCGCGGTCAGAGAGGGCGATCGAAGTCCACGTGGCAAAGCCTGTCCTGCGCCGCTGATCTTCGGTTTGGTTTGGACTCCGCGCGTCCTACGTCATCTTTGCTGTCCCCATCACACCGCAAGCGCCAATGGACAATCCATTGCATATTGTTTTTGCCGGCGGAGTAACGGGCGGGCACTTGTTTCCTGGATTGGCCGTAGCCGAGCAAATTGGGCTCAAAACGCCGGGATCGCAGATTACCTTTTTCGGTCCGGGAGGCGCGCTCGATCGGAGCGAAGTCGTTCGCGCAGGGCACGCCTATTTCGAGATCGATTGTCCGCGAGCGCCGCGCGGCTTCTGGCGATTTCCGCGATTCGCGCAGCGGCTAATGCTGGGACAACGCCAGGCCGACGCATTTCTATGCCGCCATCGCGCGGCGGTTGTCATCGGGTTAGGAGGCTTTGCCAGCGCTCCCGCGGCGCTTGCCGCAACTCGACGCCGCGTACCGTTGGTCCTGTTAGAGCAAAACGCCGTGTTGGGTCGCGCCAACCGCTGGCTCTCGCGCTGGGCTAAAACGCTCTGCCAGTCGTTCGATGAGACGGCGCACACTCACGGCGTTTCGCGAGGCGTGCCTATCGTGACGGGCACGCCCATTCGAGCTGAATTCAATTTTTCCCAGAACAATGGCAATTCTGATCGCGTGTTGCTCGTGCTGGGTGGCAGTGGGGGAGCACGGGCGTTGAACGAAGCGATGCCACCCGCGCTCGCCGGGCTGAAGCACGTCTTGCCAGGCTGGCGGATCATCCATCAATCAGGCGAGAGCGCGCAGGGGGCGACGCAAGCCGCGTATCGCGAAGTCGGCGTCGACGCGACCGTCGTCCCGTTTATCGTCGACATGGCCGATACGCTCGGACGGGCGGAATTGGCAGTTTGCCGCGCCGGGGGCTCAACGCTCGCCGAACTCGCCGCAACGCAAACCCCGGCCCTGTTGGTCCCCTTCCCACACGCCACGGACGATCACCAGCGTCACAACGCCCAGCGCTTCGAACGCGCCGGCGCCGCGGCGCTCGTCGATAGCAAAGGCCTGTCGACCGTTGAGCTAGCAACGCGCCTCCGCGTCGAATTATCGCATTTACTTTTGGATGGGTCCGCTCGCCGACAGATGGGCCAGTCGATGGCCACATTGGCTCGGCCGCGCGCAGCCCAACAGGTGGCCGAGATAGTGCTAAGTCTCGCGGCTCAAAATGGCCCTTGGACTGACGGCAATTCGCGTGTTCTCCGAACGGCCAAATCCGCCATTTCGCCCGCTTTGCCCACTTTGGATTGACGCCAGCGCTACGTCACTCGTACGATCGGCCAGTCCATCGGGCGCCCCTCACGCGCTGAGAGGGACTACGCGCATATCTACTGAATGCTGCGTTGATCCGAAACCCAGAATACGAACGCCAAGAGCCGACTTTGATCGCCCCGCTGATTTCTATGCCGCTTGCTGAATCGACTGGTCTTCCGCCGGTGGGGCGAGCTCACATGATTGGCGTGGCGGGCGCCGGCATGCAGGCCTTGGCCGCCGTGCTGGCGCGGCAAGGTTGGCGGCTGACCGGATCGGATCGAACTCCCGATAGCGCCACTTCGTTAGCGCGACTTGGCGTAAAGCTCTCTGCCGGGCACGACGCGCGAAACATCGATCCCGATCTGCGCCTGGTCATCCATAGCGACGCCGTAGGCCCGGAGAACGTCGAACGCCGCCACGCCGCGCGGCTAGGTCTGGCCGAGATGAGTTACCCACAAGCTGTGGCCGCGCTGATGACACAGAAGCGCGGGCTGGCGGTCGCCGGCACCCACGGCAAATCGACCACCACGGCCATGATCGGCCAGACGCTGACCGGCGCCGGATTCGATCCGACGGTGATCTGCGGCGCCACGCCAATTGCGCCCGAAAGGGCGGCGCACGAGATATCAGTCTCTCGCGGCGCGGGTCCAAGCGGCGGTGAGTGGTTCATCGCCGAGGCGTGCGAATATCGGGCGAACTTTTTGCGGTTCACGCCCGAGATCGCCGTCGTGCTGGGAATTGAGCCGGACCATTTCGACTACTATCGCTCGTTCGACGAATTAAAATCGGCGTTCGCGCAATTCATCGAAGGCGCCTTCGTCCGCGGCGGGCTGGTGATCGCGAACGCGGATTGCCCGACGACGCGCAGGCAGATCAACGTCGCCCGCCAATCGCCCAGTTGGCGGAATGCGCAGTGCGAGACGTTCGGCTTCTCGTCCGACGCCGTATGGCGACCGGCCCGCGTGCGCCACATTCGCGGCCGTTATCGGTTCGAGATCCGCCGAGCCAGTAAATCGATTTGCGAAGTTTCGCTGCGGGCGCCGGGCCGGCATCTCGTGACCGACGCCTTAGCCGCCGCGGCTGCCTGCCACGCCGCGGGCGCCACGCCCGAACAAATCGGCCACGGCTTGTCTCAATTCGCCGGCTTGCAGCGACGCCTGGAACATCTTGACGCCGCAGGGCCAGCGATCCGCCTGGATGATTACGCCCATCACCCAACCGAGATCCGGGCGACCTTGTCCGCGGTGCGCATGATGTATCCGGGGAAGCGAATTTCGTGTATTTTCCAGCCGCATCAGGTCTCGCGGACGCTTGCGCTGCTGGACGAATTCGCCGCCAGCCTGCAAAATGCAGATTCCGTCGCGGTGAGCGAAGTGTTCGCGGCGCGCGAAACGGTGGACGACGCCCGTCGAGAAGACGTCGCCCGGCAGTTGGCGCATCGCGTCGGCTCGCTGGGAGTTGCGACACACGCCAGCTGCCGTCTGGAAGAAATCTTTGCCCACATGGTGACCGCCGCGCGACCAGGAGACGTGATTGTCACTCTGGGCGCCGGCGACATTCGAAAGCGCTGCGATGAGCTTGCTGACTGAATTCGAATCGATTGTCCGCAGCGGCGAGCCCCTGGCGCCCCACACCTGGTTTCATCTGGGTGGGCCCGTCGAGTACTTTGCCGAACCGCGGACCATTGAAGAATTGCAAGCGCTCGTCCGCCGATCGGTTGACGAGGGGATTCAACTGCGCCTGTTGGGTGGCGGCTCGAACGTGCTGGTCCGCGACGAGGGAGTCCCCGGCATGGTGGTCCGCCTGACCGCTCCCGCGTTCAACGACATCCAGGCCAAGGGGCGCCGCCTGATCGCCGGTGGTGGCGCCAAGCTCGGCCACCTGATCTCGGTCGGCGTGCGCGAGGGCCTGGCCGGATTGGAGCCGCTGGTTGGCATTCCTGGAACTGTCGGAGGCGCTCTGCACGGCAATGCCGGTAGCCGCGGAGGAGACATCGGGCAGTGGACCTGCCGCGCCACGGTGATGACCCGCTCGGGCGAGATCCTGATCCGCGAGCGTGACGACCTGACTTTTGCATATCGAGAAAGCAGTCTCGACGAACTGGTGATCGTGCAGGCGGAGTTCGAGCTCGAACAAGAAGATCCCGAAGAGCTCACCAAGCGAATGCAAAAATATTGGATTGTGAAAAAGGCTGCTCAGCCGCTCGGGCATCAGAGCGCAGGCTGCATTTTCAAGAACCCACGCGGTATGAGCGCCGGTATGCTGATCGATCAGGCCGGATTGAAAGGGAGCCGCGTTGGCGGAGCGGAAGTCAGCGACCTGCACGCCAACTTCATCGTGGCAGATGCTTCCGCCTCGACGCAGGACGTGCTGCGGCTCATTGATCTGGTCCGCAGCCGCGTGGCGGAACGCCTGGGTGTGGAACTGGAGACCGAAATCGAAATCTGGTAGCGCGCGGCAGGACGCCGCGAATGGGCTAGCAGAGAATTGCGTATATAAAAACGTTTCGTTGGCCGTCAAGGAGGATGGCGATGGCAGGGCATGCTTCGCAATCGGGTTTGCGCGTGGCGCTGTTGGCCGGCGGAGATTCGGCCGAGCGCGAAATCAGTCGGATCAGTGGTGAACAGGTCCAAGCGGCGCTCGGCCGCGCGGGGCACAACGTCACAATGTTCGATCCGGCGACGCGCGAAGTCGAAAAGATTCCGTGGGACGAGTTCGACGCCTGTTTCCTAGCGCTGCATGGGGGCGCCGGCGAAGATGGCCGTATCCAGCGGCGATTGGAATCGCTCGGCGTCTACTTCACCGGCAGCGGCTCGGCCGCTTCGCGCCTGGCGATGTGTAAAAGCGCCAGCAAAGAGCGCTTCTTTCAGGCCGGCCTGCCAACGTTGCCCTACGTGCTGCTCCACAGCGCCGATTCGCCCGACGAGATTCTAGAGCGCACCGGCGGGCTGCCCGCGCCGCTGGTCGTCAAACCCGATAGCCAGGGCTCCAGCCTTGGTTTGGGTCTCGCTGGCTGCCCTGAAGAACTGTGCGCGGCGGTCGATCGGGCCCTGGCGCTCGATCCGTTCGTGCTGGTCGAGCCCTGCGTGGTGGGTCGCGAATTCACTGTGGCGGTGCTGGGGCGGCAGGCATTGCCGGTCATCGAAATCGTCACGCCCGACGGCTGGTTCGATTACGAAGCCAAGTACGAAAGCGCCATGACCGAGCATCGCTTCGAGACCGGACTGACGGCGGAGAAAACCGAGCAGCTCGAACGCCTGGCGGTCGAGGCGGTCGAGGCACTAGGCGCCTCCGGACTGACGCGCGTCGATCTGATTGTCGATCGTCGCGGGCGGCCGTGGTTGCTCGAAGTGAACACAATCCCCGGGCTCACTCCACACAGCCTGGCGCCAAAGGCGGCCGCGCGCCACGGAATGGATCTGGCGATGCTTTGCGACTGGATGCTCGAAGATTGTCTGGCCACCAGCGAGGCGAATCGATGAGCGCGCCAAAAAAAGAAAAAGACGCCGCCAAGCCGAAGGAAGCGAAGTCGGCCAAATCCGGCGGCGGGTCAGAACTGCAAAAGCTGCTGCGGGCGCCGGTTCGCTTTTTGTTGATCGCGGCCGTCATCTGCGCGGCAGTCGGTGGCGGCGGGTACGCGCTCTGGAAGGCCGTCGGCTCGCAAGTTCTGCATCGGGATCATTACCGGCTCTCGGTCGAGAGCCTTGACGTCACGCCCCCGCCTCCCTGGCTGCACGCCGATATTCGCAAAGACGTCTTCTACCAGGCAGGACTCGACGAAGTTGGCTGGATCCACGACGCCGATCTGCCCCAGCGCGTGGCCAAGGCGTTCGAGGGCTATCCCTGGGTCCAGAAAGTGACGCGAGTCACCAAGCGAGCGCCGGCGCGGATCGAGGTCGAATTGGTCTATCGCCGCCCCGTCTGCATGGTCGAAGTGACCGGCGGCGCGTTCCCCGTCGACGCCGAGGGGATCGTGCTGCCGAAGGACGACATCGCGCCGACTGACGCGCGGCGCCTGCCGCGGCTCTCTGGCGTGCGGACTTTTCCGGCGGGTTTTGTCGGCATGCCCTGGGGCGACCTGGGAGTAGTCGGCGGCGCCGAGATCGCCGCCGCGCTGCTTGACCAGTGGGAGACGTTACGCCTCGACCGCATCGTCGTGGTGGCCGCGTCGACCCCCGGCGTGCTGTTCGAGCTGCTGCCGCAAGCTGTCGAAGGGCATCCCACGGCGCGGATCATCTGGGGGCACGCCCCCGGCAGCCACGAAAAGAACGAGGCGCCCGTTGCCGACAAGATCGCGCGCTTGATGCGCTTTCTGACGGATAAGTCGCAAAACGGTTCGTCGTCTGGTGCGTTGCAAATCGACTTGCGCTTCGGTCCGATCGAGCACACCGCGCAAGAGACGTCGGGCGCGACCGAAACAAAATAGCGGCTGAACAGTAGGCGCAAATGTGCCGCCCGGCGCCGCTTACAATCGAATTCGCTCAGATCGCGCTAGATGATAAACGAGAGCGCTTCCGTTGGGACCGCTGAAGTTATCGCGTTGGCCGAAGGTGTACTTTCGGCGGGCTCAGCGTTTGGCGCGACTTCGTCTTTCGCGTCGGCCACCAGCTCTTGCCGCATGATCGCCATCTCGTTCGGCGCCTCGACGCCGATCCGCACGCTCCCCTGCCCAAGGCGGACGACGGTGATCACAATGACGTCGCCGACCACAATCCGCTCGCCAACCTTCCTGGATAAGACAAGCATGGCCCATTCCCTCCTTGATCGCGGATCAGAAACGGAATCCGTCCAACTGCCGGCGACAGTTCCAAACCGGACTCAGGCGCCAGCATCGACAGCATAGCGACGCTGGCAAAACGGGACAATGTCACGCTCAATTCTGGAGCGCGAAGATTGCTTTTCTGGCCAAAGTCAGCAGTAACAGCGATGACTGTATAAAATAGGGAAACTACGTTCCCGCAAGAATCTCCGAAATCCCTGCTGAATCAGACAGGAACCGTCCACTTGAGTCGAGGCAGATTTTGGGCGGAGAGGCGGTTAGGATTACGTCCATGTCGCAGGCGACGCCACTTCGCTGGTTCCGATTTGGTCTCAGAGGATGGTTCGTGGCAGTCACGGCGTTCGCCGGCTGGCTCGCGTTGGTGCTGGCGTATCCGCCGATCGTCCTCTTTGCGTCTAGTTTGGCGCTGACAGGATTTTGCACGTGGCAAAATGTTCGACGTCGGAAGTCATGGAAGCGATTGCTACCGATCACGATAGCGGCGTGGCTGCTGCTCTATATCGCGAGCCTCGGCCCCGCTGCGTATTTCGCCAATAAATTCCCTACGACGGAACCTGTTGTCTTAAACGTGTACGCACCGTTCATCCTTCTAGATGAATCTCCGATGCATGACACACGCTTCTGGCAGTGGTTTCGGGAGGAGTACGTTTTCCCCTGGAAAAATCTTGCCGATCCTTTGCCTGAAGACTGAGCGCCGTCGCGACATGCGATCTGTTCCGCCGAAGCTCACTGGCGCGAGAAGTTTTAGAAGCGAGTGGCCAAACCTCACTTGCCAGCCGCGTAAACCCTATTCGCCGCGGCCACGCTGGCGCCGTGATCGAACTTGCAGCCGTTTTCGGCCAGCAATTGTTCGAGCGCTCCGAGGAACAGCAGCACATTGTTCGCGCGCGAGGCGTGCCCCATCAGGCCGATTCGCCACGCTTTTCCTTTAAAATCTCCCAGGCCGCCGCCGATCTCAATGCCAAACCGCGTCAGCAGTCCCTTGCGGATGGCCATGTCGTCGACCCCCTTGGGGATCCACACGGCGTTGAGCATCGGCAGTTGATGGGCTTCGTCGCTGGCGTAGCTGATCCCGAGCGCCGTCAGGCCGGCCTTGAGCGCGCGGTGATTGAGCGCGTGCCGCGCGAAGCAATGCTCGAGCCCTTCTTCCAGCACCAGCCGCAGCGCCTCGTACAGCGCGTACGTCATGTTGATCGGCGCGGTGTGGTGATAGACGCGTTCTTCGCCCCAGTACTTGGCGAGCATCGAGACGTCGAGATACCAGCTCTGCACTTTCGTCTTGCGCCCCAGGATCACTTCCATCGCCGCAGGGCTGAAACTGACCGGCGCCAGGCCCGGCGGACAGCTCAGGCACTTTTGCGTCCCGGAATAGAGCGCGTCGATCTTCCACTTGTCGACTTCGACCGGAATGCCGCCGAGCGCCGTCACGGCGTCGACCAGCAGCAGCGCGCCCGATTCGTGGACCAGTTTCGAGATTTCTTCGATCGGTTGGCGGGCGCCGGTCGAGGTCTCGGCCATCACAATGCCCACCACTTTCGGTCGCGCCTTGACGAGCGCCTCTTTCAGGTCGGCCGGCTCGAAGACCTGTCCCCACGGTCGGTCGACGCGCGTCACCTTGGCGCCGGCGCGCTCGGCCACGTCAACCATTCGTCCGCCGAAAACGCCATTGACGCACACCACCATCGAGTCGCCCGGCTCGATCAGGTTCGTCACCGTCGCTTCCATCCCGGCGCTGCCGGTGCCGCTGATGGCCATCGTCATCGGATTCGCAGTCCGCATGACCGAGCGCAGCATCTGCTGCATCTTGTTCATCAGCTCCAGGTAGTACGGATCCAAGTGCCCAACCGTGCCGGCGGCGAGCGCCGCCAGCACGCGAGGATGGGTGTCGCTGGGGCCGGGGCCCATCAGCACGCGGACGGGAGGCTTTAATTCAGGGGCAATTGCTTCTGCCATGTTTACACTTAAGTGTGGGAAGCGGTGTGTGGGAGCGTTGACGTTACAAGAAGATGCTACGAGAAATCGAGCGCGGGAAAAAGAGCCTTTGAAACAAGGGCGATGTGCTCCGCCCGCGAGCGGCGGCGCCGGCATTTCTATGCCGGCGCCACTTCTTGCACCAGGGCGCTGATCTGCTTGAACTGCGGCGTGCCGGAGCGGACGCACCATTCGAACATCGCGGACTCGGTCGTCGTGAGCGTGGCGCCCGACGACTCCAAGCGACGCAGCGCGGTCTGGTAATCGATCTCGTGACGGGCGCCGATGGCGTCGACCGCCAGGTAAACGCGAAAGCCAGCGGCCAGCAGGTCGAGCGCCGTCTGCTGAACGCAAACATGCGCCTCGATGCCGACCAGCAACACGCGAAAAATACTCGCGGCTTGCCAGCGCTCGACAATCTGAGCACAAGCGCAGCAACTGAAGTCGACCTTCGCCGCGATTTCGCCCAGCCGCTCCGCCAACTCCGGCACGGTCGGGCCGAGCCCTTTGGGATATTGCTCGGTAGCCGAGGCTTGCACGTTCAGAATCTTGGCGGCGTCGAGCAGGCGCCGGATATTCCAAATAATCCGCGGATGCCCTGGGACGAGTGTGATCAGCTTGCCTTGCACGTCGATGACCAGCAGCCCGGTGTCGTGTGCGCTCATTAACTCCGGGCTGCGCGTGATCGGCTGGGGCGTGACAGATATTGCGGGTTGAGTCATAACAGAAAAGATACCGCATCGCCGAGAAGCCCGCCACCGTGCGCGCTAGCAGCAGAAAACAGTTCGCAGCGCAAACCAACCTGCCACCGCAGCGTCGCCACTGGCAAGAAAGTTTATTTTGGGCGAGAATGACTAAGGAGCCGCACGATTGCACGAACAACTTGGTCGAGCGTTCTGCTTTTCACTGTAGCCGGGTCTGCGACCCCGGAGAGCAGCGAGACGGCGTTCTTTCAAAGAAACGCTTCAAACAGAAACAACGTCCAACGCCCGGCCTCACAGAGGCCGGCTACAGAAGACGACAACCGCGCGAAGCATCCTTTGAACTCCCATTCCAACGCGCCGCCGGCGAGAAGACGCGATATGAAAACTCGATCGACGACGATTCTCACCGTGCGGCACCGCGGCTTCGTGGCGATCGGCGGCGATGGCCAGGTCACTCTCGGCAGCGCCGTGATGAAGGCCGACGCGATGAAGATCCGCCGCCTGCTCGAAGGGCGCGTGATCACCGGTTTTGCCGGCAGCAGCGCCGACGCCTTCGCCCTGCTCGAGCGCTTCGAGGCTAAGCTGAAGGACTACCCGGCGAACATGCCGCGGGCGGCCACCGAGCTAGCCAAGGACTGGCGCACTGATCGCGCGCTGCGACGGCTCGAAGCCTTGCTGGCCGTGGTCGACGCGCGGCACACGCTGCTGGTGACCGGCACGGGCGACGTGATTCAACCCACCGACGGCGTGCTGGGGATCGGCTCCGGCGGAAATTACGCGGTGGCGGCGGCCCGCGCGCTGATTGCCCACGCTGATCTTTCGGCAGAGCAAATCGTGCGGAAGTCGCTCGAGATCGCCGCCGGCATTGATATTTACACCAACCAGAACATCACCGTGGAGGCGCTAGCGTGCGCGACCTGACGCCGCGTCAAATCGTCGCCGAGCTCGATCGGCACATCGTCGGGCAGGCCCAAGCCAAGCGCTCGGTCGCCGTGGCCATTCGCAACCGCTGGCGCCGGCAGCAACTCGCTGACGAGATGCGCGGCGAAGTCTCGCCCAAAAATATCTTGATGATCGGACCCACGGGCGTCGGTAAGACCGAGATCGCCCGCCGCCTGGCCAAGCTGACCGGCGCGCCGTTCATCAAGGTCGAAGCGACCAAGTACACTGAGGTGGGCTATTACGGGCGCGACGTCGAGAGCATGGTTCGCGAGCTGGTCGAAAACGCCATCGCCCTGGTCCGCGAGACCGAACGAGTTAAAGTCGACGCCGAAGCCCGCCGCCGCGCGGAAGAGCGGCTGCTCGATCTGCTGGCCCCGGCGCCCGCGAGCTACGACGTGGGGGTCGACAGTCCCGATTCGCCCGAGCGCTACGAGCGCACGCGGCAAAAGATGCGCAGCATGCTGGCCGCCGGCGCGCTCGACGAGCGCAAGGTTGAAATCTCGGTCGAGCAGAAGGCCGGGCCGATGATGCTCTCGGGCCTCGGCATGGAGCAGATGGACGTCGACCTGCAAGGGATGTTCGAAAAGATCCTCCCGAAGAACGTGAGTCGTCGCGAGGTGACCGTGCTTGAGGCGCGGCGGATTTTGTTCGAGCAAGAATGCGAAGCGCTAATCAACCAGGAAAAAGTCAACGCCGAGGCGATCCGCCTGGCCGAAAACACGGGCATTATCTTTCTCGACGAGATCGACAAAGTGGTGGCCAGCGAAAACACCAAAGGGGCCGACGTCTCGCGCCAGGGCGTGCAGCGCGACCTGCTGCCGATCGTCGAAGGGACGACCGTGCAGACCAAGTACGGCTACGTCAACACCGATCACGTGCTGTTCATCGCCGCCGGCGCCTTTCATCGCGCCAGCCCCAGCGACCTGATGCCCGAATTGCAGGGACGCTTCCCGATTCGCGTGGAGTTGCAAGACCTGACGCGCGAAGACTTCATGCTCATTCTGCGCGAGCCAAAGAATGCGCTCACGACGCAATACGTGGCTCTGATGGCGACCGAAGGGGTGACGTTGGAGTTCTCCGATGACGCGATCGGCGCGCTGGCCGACTATGCGTTCCAGGTCAACCAGTCAACGCAAAACATCGGCGCCCGCCGGCTCTACACGATCATGGAGCGATTGCTCGAAGAGCTGAACTTCGAGGCTTCGGAAATGAGAACCGGCCGCGTGGTGGTGAACGCCGCCTATGTGAAAGAGCGGCTCGATCCGATCGTCAAGGACGAGGATTTGAGTCACTTTATTCTGTAGGTGGTTTCCAGGGAGGCTGGAGGCGCTGAAACTCTTCCGGGCACCTACGCGATCCGCGGCATGACGACACGAAAAATAATTCTGCCACCCTTTTAGCCCAATGATTGAACTTGCTGAATTACGAGAGCGGGTGCAGAACCTTCGCGAAAGCCTCGACACCGAATTGAAGGCTTGGATTGAACCCGCTACCCCCGCAGGCATTGCGAAGATTGCCAGAGGGTGCATCGCTCTACGGAATAACAATGGTGGCACGCTGTTCATTGGATTCGATGACAAGACTGGCAAGCCAGTAGTGGACGGCAAGCCGGCAATCGTCGCAATTGCGTTCCATGCCGATGTTATTCAAGGGATCGTCTCAAAATATGCATCTGAACCGTTCGCAGTAGACGTGATCTGCGATGAGTGGGAGATAGAAGGGCAACCATTTGAATACGTAGCCGTTCAAGTTCCCAGTGGCGTTCAGACACCCGTTGCTGCAAAGTCTGAACTAGCGAGTGGCACGCCTAAGCCATTAGTGGCTCAACATATCATCTATATCCGAAGCATCCATTCAGGCAAGGTTAGTTCAGCGCCAATTCGCCACAATGAATGGCGCGATTTCATGCGCAAACTTCGCGGAAACCACGAAGCCGACATTGGCGATTTCTTGCGGCGTCACTTAACGTCGGATGCCAAGAGCGTACTATTGGATTTCCTCGCAGAGGAAAAACCTAAGCCCACGGCGCTCGACG
>DASXPZ010000795.1:0-8117 GCA_036493275.1 Pirellulales bacterium | reverse complement strand
AAATGACGATGGCGCCGCCGTTCATTCTGGCCACTTGGGCGGTCGCTTTTCCAGAAACGCGGCGATTCCCTCTTTGGCGTCGGCCGAGAGCGCGCAGTCGACCATCGCCTGTTCGGCCACGCTGTAAGCCTGCGATCGGTCGAGCGGCAGTTGTTCATAAAATGTTCGTTTGCCAATCGCCAGCACACCGGCCGCTGAAGTGGCGATCTGCTGCGCCAAAGCGAGCGTTCGCGCGCTCAACTCGACGCGTGGAACGACGCGCGTGACCAACCCCGCGCGCTCGGCTTCAGTCGCGCTGATCGCTTCGCCCGTCAGCAGCATCTCGAGCGCCTTTTTCGTCGAGACCGCGCGGGCGAGCGCCACGGCGGGGGTCGAACAGAAGAGCCCGATCCGCACGCCGGGCGTGGCAAACGAGGCGTCGTCCGCCGCGATCACCAGGTCGCACGTCGCTGCCAACTGGCAACCGGCGGCGGTGGCGACACCTTGCACTTCGGCGATCACCGGGGTGGGAAGCAACCGAATCGCCTCCATCACTTGTGTGCAAAGGGCGAAAATCTCTGTCAGCTCGGTCTCACTGGCGGCCTGCAACTCGCGCAGGTCATGCCCCGCGCTAAACGCAGGCCCCTCGGCCCGCAGGATGACGCACTTCACGCCGGCGTCGGCAGCCAACGCGCGGAAGTGCTCGCGGAGCTCGGTCAACAGCGCTCGCGAGAGGGCGTTGCGGCGCGCCGGATTTGCCAAGGTCAGAATCGCCACGGCGCCCGACCGCTCGCTGCGGACAAGCGGCGCCGATGCGGCGGATTTCGCCGGCCCACTGACAGGCGTTTCGGTCCCTGTGGCGTTGGTTGACATGGATTGATTCCTCGCGGCTCCGAATTCTGTGGCTGGTTCTCTTTGACGCCGGTCTTTGTCGAGCTGATTCCGGGGGCGGAGACCCCGGCTACAGAAGCTTTACGACTTTGCTCTGAACGAGAAGCATCTCGCGGTTACCGTTCGATCTACAGTTGCGCCGCGCGTTCGCGGAGCGAATATTTCAAGATCTTGCCTGTCGAGGTTTTGGGCAACGGGCCAAAGACTACGGTCTTGGGCGCTTTGAAGCGGGCCATGTTCTGCCGGCAGAACTCAATGATCTCGGCCTCGGTCGTTTGTTCGCAATTCGGCTTGAGCGTCACGAACGCGCAAGGGGTTTCGCCCCAAGTCTCATCCGGTCGGGCGACGACCGCCGCCTCGAGCACGGCCGGATGCCGATAGAGCGCCGCTTCGACCTCGATCGTCGAAATGTTTTCTCCGCCCGAGATGATGATGTCTTTCGAACGATCCTTCAATTCAATGTAGCCGTTCGGATGGGTCACGCCCAGGTCGCCGGTGTGAAACCAATCGCCCGCAAAGGCGGTTTGCGTAGCTCGGGCGTTCTTCAAGTAGCCCTTCATCGTCATGTTGCCGCGCGTAAAGACTTCGCCCATCGTTTTGCCATCGGCGGGGCAAGGCTTGAGGGTGACGGGGTCCGCGACCATCAGATCTTCCAGCACCTGGTAGCGCACTCCTTGCCGCGCTTTAAGCGTAGCTCGCTCGGCCGGCGGCAGCTCGTCCCATTCTTCATGCCACGCGCAGACCACGGCCGGGCCGTACGTCTCGGTCAAACCGTAGACGTGCGTCACGTGAAAGCCGAGCGCTTCCATCGCGCCGATCACCGCCGCTGGCGGGGCCGAGCCAGCCGTCATGACTTCAATCGGCCGATCGCAGGCGAGGCGCACGTCTTCCGGGGCGTTCGTCAGCATGTTCAGCACAACCGGGGCTCCGCAGAAGTGGGTGACGCCATATTCCGCGAGCGCGGCGAACGTCGCCTCGGCCGTCGTCTTGCGCAGGCAGACGTGCGTGCCGGCCACCACGCTCAGTGCCCAAGTGAAGCACCAACCGTTGCAATGAAACATCGGCAGCGTCCACAGATACGTGGGATGGGGCGGCATGCTCCAAGTGACGATATTGCCGAGCGCCGCCAGATAAGCGCCGCGATGATGAAAGACGACTCCCTTCGGATCGCCGGTGGTGCCCGACGTGTAGTTCAGTGTGATTGCTTGCCACTCATCAGCCGGAAGCGTGAGGGGAAATACGGGATCGCCCTCGGCCAGCAGCGCTTCGTATTCGATTTCTCCCAGCCGTTCGCCCGGCCCGGTGTAGAGCGGATCGTCGATGTCGATGACCAGCGGCCGCGCCTGCGTCATGCGCAAGGCGTCATGAATCAGCGGCGCGAACTCGCGGTCGGTGATGAGCGCCTTCGCTTCGCTATGATCGAGAATGAACGCGATCGCCGCCGCGTCGAGCCGGACATTGAGCGCGCAGAGAACCGCGCCGGCCATCGGCGCGCCGTAATGGGCTTCGAGCATCGCAGGGATATTGGGCGCCATAATCGCCACGGTGTCCCCCAGTCCTATCCCGCGCGCCGCCAGGGCCGAGGCTAACTGCCGCGAGCGCGCGTAGAATTCGGCGTACGTTGCCCGTCGCGGGCCGTGAATGTAGGCTGTGTGCTGCGGATAAACGTCGGCGGCGCGAGCCAAAAACGTGAGCGGCGAGAGCGCCATGTGATTGGCCGGACAGCGCGACAATCCAATCTCGTACTTGCCGGCGCCTGTGTCGTGCGATGTCATGGGAGTTCGTGCGTGGTGGTATTTTGCGATTGCGCTTGATATTACCCGAGGGGGAACAAGCAAGCTACAAATCGAGAGACTGCGTCGAGAATGATCGTTCCGGGAGGGCGAGGCTCCCGCCGAGCCGAGAAGCTGATTAGAACCTGATACCGACAGAATTCTCGCGTCGCGGAGAGAGCGTATTAAGAACGTCGCGATAACAGGATTCGAGTTTGCGCCAAACGCGGAGATGGACGCCAGCCGATTCCGCGGCGCGCGGCTCAGCAGGAGCTTCGCCCTCCCCGACGGCGCCAGGGGCGACGTGGACCCGCCGAGCTTGTTTCTTCTTTAAGCCACAGCCCAGGAACCTATCGACATGGACTCGACCGCGGCAGATTTATTGGAAGGCTTTCACGTCGTGCTGACAGTTGCCGTGCAATGGGGCGATCAGGATTCGATGCAGCATGTGAACAACGTGATCTATTTTCGCTGGTGCGAATCGGCGCGGATCGAGTATTTCCAGAAGATCGGCCTGCTCGAGCGGCGGCACACGGAAGGGGTTGGCCCGATCCTGGCGTCGATCAAGTGCGACTTTCGCCGGCAGTTGAACTTTCCGGACACGGTGCGGATTGGCGCCCGGATCGCGCGGATCGGCCGTTCGAGCGTAACGATGGAGCATCGGATCGTGAGCACGGCGCAAAACGTGATCGCGGCCGAGGCGGAATCGACAATGGTCGTCTTCGACTACCGCGCCGGCAAAAGCCACCCCGTGCCGGATGAACTGCGCGCGGCGATCGAGCAGATTGAAGGACGGAAGTTTTGATCGGGCTTCGCTGCGCGTTCGACCTTGAATCAATTCAAACCTATTCGGTCGACAGTTCATCTTGCCAAGTGACGATTATTCGACCATGGGAAAGACGTATCTCGCAGAAAGAAAGGCGCTCAGAGTCGGCGGCGTCTATCTGGCGATCTTCGCCTGGTTCTTGTTCTTGTTGCTTGCCGCGGTAATGCAATCGCCCGATGACAACTGGCGCGAAGTCGTCGGAGGGATCACGACTCTGTTGAGTGTGCTCCTGGTGTTGCTGTGGCTGTTGGGCAAATTCACGTTCAAATGGAGCTTCTCGATCGAAGAAGTCCGCATCAAAGATCGGGAGATGACGCATCGCAGCGTGGGACGCGCGCGGGAGCTTTGGCTCGGAGACGTCACTCGCCTGACTTGGCAATGCGGCGACGAGCGCCCCGGCGTCACACTCGGAACGACAGATAGCGTCTTCACCGTTCCGTTTGAATCTTATCTCCGCAGTGACGGCGTCGAGATCATCGAATGGATTCGTTGGGGCTCGCCGGTTCCGGGAGAGAACTGGCCGCGATTTTGTCATTACGTTGCGCTGCCGATGCGCGGTCCTATCGACCGGCCGCTGCGCGCCGGCGAAAGACGCCGAACGCGGCGCTCCTTCGATCGCGTCGTTGCCGCTATCGCCGCGGTGCTGGCGATTGGCTGCGGTATCGCCTGGTGGTGGACCGGCGAGATCGTTTCACTTTCGCCGCTCTCCGTCATTCCGCCCCTTTGGATCTGCCGATTTCTGATTCCCAAGCAAGGGCAGATCATTTGGCGCGCCCCGCGAATGCCGTACTTTTTCCCAATGCTTGTGGCGATCGTGGCCCAGATGGGAATCTGCTTTGGAGTCTTGGCGACGCTGAACCAAGGGCGAGCGGAGGCCGCGGCGGGAATCGCCTTGCTCGTGGCGGCTATCGGCGCCATTACGCTATTGATCCTCTTCAATCGCCGACAGAAACGATTTACCGCCGAAAACGAGCCGCGCTGGCTCGCCCAATCGGTCGCGGCGTGGAACGCCGAAGCCAAAAGCGGCGCCTGGGCGCTGGGACGCGAAGCTCGTTCGGCAACGCCGAGCGCGAGAAAAACCGGCGGCTAGCGCCGAGCCGCTCACGCTCGCGCATTCCGTGAGCCGATCGGCTCTAGCCGCGGGTCTTTCGTGTTTCGGCGTTACTTCAAATTCACCGGCGGCTAGCGCCGAGCCGCTCACGAAAGCGGTTGGAAGATCATTCCACCGTGACGCTCTTGGCCAGGTTGCGCGGTTTGTCGACGTCGCAGCCGCGGAGCACCGCGATGTGGTAGGCCAGCAGTTGCAGCGGAATCGCCGTGACGATCGGCTGTAGAAAATCGTCGACCGTTGGGATCACGATCACGTCGTCCGCCAGATCGGCCGCTTGCGTGCCGCCTTCGCACGTGATGGCGATCACCGGGCCGCCGCGGGCTTTGATTTCTTCCATGTTCGCGATCACTTTGTCGTACACAACGCCGTGCGGAATCAAGAAGACGCTCGGCGTGTTTTCGTCGATCAGGGCGATCGGACCGTGCTTCATCTCGGCCGCCGGATAGCCTTCGGCGTGGATGTAGCTGATTTCCTTCAGCTTCAGCGCTCCTTCAAGCGCCGTCGGAAAATTGAACTGCCGGCCAAGATACAAGAAGTTCGTGCATTGGTGGTACTTGGCCGCGATTCGCTGCACTTCGGACGAAGTCCGCAAGGCCTGCTCGACCTTATCTGGCAGTTCTTGCAGCTTTTCGATGATCCGCATTCCCTGGGCGTAACTCAGGTGGCGCAGCCGGCCGAAATACAGGGCCAGCATCGTCAGCACTGCGCACTGCGAAGTGAAAGCCTTGGTCGAGGCGACGCCGATTTCGGGCCCGGCGTGGAGATAAATGCCGCCGTCCGATTCTTGCGCAATGCTGCTTCCCACCACGTTGCAGATGGCCAGCGTGGGATGCCCTTGCCGCTTCATCTCGCGCATCGCGGCCAGCGTGTCGGCCGTTTCGCCGCTTTGCGTGATGGCAAAGACCAGCGTGCTGCTGTCGACCGGCGGGTTGCGGTAGCGGAGCTCGCTGGCGTATTCGACTTCGACCGGGATCCGCGCGAATTCTTCGATCAGGTATTCGCCGACCATCGCCGAATGCCAACTGGTGCCGCAGGCCGTGAGCAATATCCGCTCGACGCCGCGCAATTGCTGCGACGACATGTTCAAGCCGCCAAAGTGGGCGGTCGCTTCGTCGGGCGAGAGTCGGCCGCGCATCGCGTTGCGCAAAGTCTCAGGCTGCTCGAAGATTTCCTTGAGCATGAAGTGTTCGTAGGCGCCCAGGTCGACGTCGCCGGCTTGCAGCTCAAGCGTCTGCACGTTGTGGTGGACCAGGCCTTGATCGCGATGCATTACACGGAGCGAGTCGGCGGTGACGATGGCCACTTCATGTTCGGCCAGGTAGACGATCTTGTCCGTATACCCGATCAGGGGCGAGGCGTCGCTTGCGATGAAATGTTCGTTCTCGCCCACGCCAACCACCAGCGGGCTGCCGTGGCGCGCGGCGACGATGACGTCGGGATAATCGCGGCAGAGGATCGCCAGTCCGTACGTTCCTTGCAACTGCGAGATCGCCGCGGTGACGGCGGCCACTAGCGGCTCGTGCCCCACTGCGTCGGCCGATCCGTTCCAGCGGGCTTGTTCTTTTTTCAAGCAGTCCGCGACCAAGTGGGCGATCACTTCGGTGTCAGTGGCCGAGCGAAACTTGTAGCCGAGGCCTTGCAGGTGTTCTTTCAGGTGGCGGTAATTTTCGATCACGCCATTATGGGCGACGACTAGCCCGCCGCTGCCGCCGAAGTGAGGATGAGCGTTCACGTCGGTGGCGGCGCCGTGCGTGGCCCAACGCGTATGGCCGATGCCGATGTGCCCTTCAGCCGGTTGGTCGGCCAACAGCGCCATCAAACGGTCTAGCCGGCCGGCGGCCTTGGCGAGCGAGATTTCGCCCTCAGGCGTAATGGTGGCAATGCCCGAACTATCGTAACCGCGATATTCCAGCCGGCGCAGTCCCTGGGTAAGAAACGTGCTGGCGTCGCGCGAGCCGACATACCCGACAATTCCGCACATACTCGGCTCCCGTACAACCGTAAAGAAGTGAACGACCTGCGCAGGCCCGGCACCTTTTTGGGCGCGTCCGCACAGGCGTGGCAATGAACTGCAAGGGGCAACCTGATTATTCTACTTCGTCTTCCGATTAAAGCGTAGTTGGAAGCAGAGTCCCGCTGAAATGCCCCCTCAAGGCCACCGGACAGTGAAAAGCGGCGTGTTGACGGTCCGGAATTGGCGAGCTAGCTGGTCAGGTCCTTCGGCGATCCTGCTGGCCGGGCCATCTTACCGGAGAGGCGGCTTTCGAGCATAGCGCCGCATGATCCGCCGAGAGAATAACAGTAGGCCGCCCGTGATTCCACCAACCAGCGCGCCAGGCTCCGGGACCGGCGCGAAGTTCACAAGTCCCACAGCGCCCGTGTTCAAACCGACGTAATCGAACCCGGCCGAATCGTACGTGATCCAGTTATCGAGAATCGGATTGCTCAGCGAATCGCGGGCGATCCCGGAGATTGGGTTACCGCTGGCGTCGTTGATCACGCCGCTGCCGACGACGTCAACCAGGCGAACGTAGCGCACGTCCGACAGGTTCAGCAGTCCGCCGGTCACCAGGGGACTAGTCGAAAGCTCGCTCAGGTCGAACGGCGTCCCCCAATTGGCCGCCGACTTGCCTGCCAGGTCGTAGACGTTCGTCATGTCGTATCCCTGGAATGCGCCGCTTACCAGTGTAGGAGCGGTGTTGAGCGAAATCGACGGGAAGCGGGCGAAGTTGATCCCATCGCTCGAAACTTCGACGTAGGCCATTTCGGCAAACAGGCTCGTCGGGCCGCCGAAGCCGAAGCCATTTTCGAATACAGCGAAGTCGGCGCCCGCGCCGTTGACAATTTTGTTCGGGCCAAAACCGAGTGTGATCGAACCCGGTTGATCGATCCCGATGAATCCGTAGGTGTCGTTCGGATCATTCACATTACCGTTGAAGGAGCTCACGATAGAGCCATCGTGCGAACCATTCGGCTCGCTGCCGGTCTGCGGCGCGAAGAGCTTATTGAAAGGCGAATTGGAGCCGCTCGGCGACGGGACAGGGCTATAAAGCTCTCCGAGCGACGCGACCCCCGTGATGTCATTCTGATTTCCCGCCCCGACGCCGGGCGAAGGGGAATAATTGACGACTGAGGATTCGAAGGTCGTAAAGCTCGACCGGGCAATGGGGTTGTCCGGCGCGCCGGACGTCACTCCCTGGTAGCTGGCGTAGGGGCCGGCATGGGCAGGCAGGACCGAAGCGAGAAAACCAAGACCGACCAGCAGCATGGAGAATGAGCGTAGCATCGGGATTCCTTTCATGGTGAATCCGTAAGCGTCTAAAGGTTGAATCAGTCCATCACGACAGAATTCCAGGGCTCGCCTAACGCGAAGCCCTCTTGCCGCGAAAACGAAAAAGCAGGCCCAACGCCGCGCTGGCCAGCAGCGCCAGGCTTGCTGGCTCAGGGACTTGCGTGATCTGGACGTTGTCGAGCGCGAAGTAAGCCGGCGTATTCATCCCGTAAGTTCCAACGTCCGAAGAGGTGAGGTTGAAATAGA
>DASXPZ010000794.1:0-8168 GCA_036493275.1 Pirellulales bacterium | reverse complement strand
TGGCGCCGGCGCTAGCCCGGCCGACGATTGGCTTGATGTCGTGATTCGCGTCGCCGGTGGTGAATGAGCGGACGACGGTCAATTGTTTGGCCAGCGCCGCCAGCTTCGGAAAATCGGTCCCGAACGTGACGCCGGGGATGGCCGTCGCGATCTCGCCGGTGGCGGAGCGGATGCCGGCCGGCGCGGTCATCTTCGGGTCGAATGTCTCGAACTGGCTCGGCCCGCCGTGCAGGAACAGAAAAATCACGGCCTTGTCGTGCAGCAGCCGATTGGCGCCGGCGGCCTGGGCGGCCAGGAGCGTGGGCAGCGAAATTGCGTTGAGCGAGAGGCCGCCCAACGCCAGACTGCCAACGCGCAGAAACTGACGGCGATTACCGCGAACCGGTTTGTCTGAAAAACTCAACACGAAGCCGCTCCCCGTAGCCATTCCGCCGCATGGCGCCACTGCCACTAGAGATAGCAGCTTTGCGCGGGGAATTCAAATCAGCAGAGTGAGATGCTTTCTCGGACTGGCTGATTCAGCGGCTTATCTGTGAGCGAAACGCCGGTTGTTGCGTCGCCTGCCAACGTTCCGCTCCTGGTTTGTTGGAACGCTTATGCACCCCTGTCCAAGCCGACTGCGACGTCCGATTCTTGAGGTTTACGAAGCACTAGCGCCGTTCCGAGGAGATTGCGTCGGCGGCGGCAGTCAGCGTCGCCTTGCGGGTTAGCAGCTTCAACTCCCCGGCGCGGGCCGCTTCGACGAAGTCGGGTCCAATGTCGTCATCCGCCGCGGAGATCACCCACCCGCCGTAATGGCTCAGGCGTTTTGGATCGAGAATCCATTCCACCGATTGATTGGTCGCCACCTGGCTTCTTTCGCAAGTTCCTCTCGGCGCGCCGCACGTTGCAAAGGGACGCGGGTCGCCGTTGATGACCTCCAGCAAGACGTCGACGCTGGCCCAGTGAGATTGTTGACGATAGAGCCGCGCCGTTTCCGCGAAGCTCGATCCCAAAGTCACGCACAAGTGGATCGCAACCAAGCTGCCCAGGATGTAAGTCGGTTGCTTGCCTGGCGCCAGGCAGGCCAAGCGCCACACGCAGGCGGCCAGCAGCGGCAAGAGCGGGATGATGTAGCGTGTTCCTTGCTCGCTCGGATATGCGATGTGCAACACCAGGTAGAACGGCAAAATCCAGAACAACGCGCTGCACTTCTTGCCGGCCAACTGCCACCAACTCCACATGAGCGCTAGGAAGAGGGGGACGTAGATGAAAGTATTCACGTTCAGCCATCGGCCAGTGGGGGCGTAGGCCTTAAGCATGCCCGGCACAACCAACCGGCCGAACTCGCTGATCCGCACGCGGGTCCCTTCCAACAATTGCTCAGCCACCGATACTTCCGGCAGACGAAATTCATCCAGGTAGTTGGACGACGCTTTTGGCCCAAGAACTCTCGCCATGCGGCTTTCATGAGAAATAAAGGCCAGCACAGCCAACGTGGCGGGCAAGCCGACCATCAACGACGTGGTCACGGCCCGGGTCCATGCGATCCGACCCGTCCAGGCCCCTTTGAGCGCCAAGCAGCCGTAGCCAACGACGATTAACACTCCGACGGGACGGATCAGGCTCAGACCGGTCACTCCCAGCGCAGAGACGATTGTCCAGACGAGTGTTGCGCGGCGGGTCGTTGCATCGCTCAATCGATCGAGCGCGTTGACGTTTCCCATCAGCGCCGCCATAAAGGCCATTTCGCTCACAGTGAGTCGCTCGAAGGTCCAAAATCCAGCGTTCACGATCACCAGGACTGTAACCCACAACGCGCCAGTCGGAAACCAGAGCAACGTCCAGCGGTACAGGCCGATCATGAACAGCATGGCGAATCCCCACTGCATGAGCGCCAGCAGCAGAAAGGGGCGATCGCCAAATAGAAACGCGGGACTGATCAATATGGGATAACCCGGCGCATAGTGGAGCTTGGGCGAACCAAGGTTCGTCATCGGGCCGCCGGCTGCGATGCTGCGCGCTATCGACACATAACAACTGGCGTCTGGCGTAGGCCCCCACCACGGCACAACCTGCGTCGCAAGCAAGATTCCCAACCCTGCCAGAACGAAACCGGGCCTTTGCAGGCAGCGAATCGCTAGCTGCCGCCAATTGGCGCACGATCGCGCACAGCTTGGCTCGACGCGTTGGATTTGTTCCACCGATGAGCACTCCCAATGGTCTGCCTTGTTTTGGGCCGTGAATCACAGAGATGAAGGGCGCGCAGTCTAAAGATCGGGCACAAGCTGCTAGCACGCGCCGGACACCATCTTGGAGCTTTCCCGATCTTTAACCACAGCGCCCGAGAGCGGCTTGAGGCGGCGGCAATCGATCTTGCCGCCACGCTAGCTTGGCGGTATCTTCCCTCGCCCGCCGCGAGCGAACGCGTCGACCTGCCATTGCGGATGGCGTCGCCCTGTCCCTGTAGATCGGCAGGCGGGGCGGAATGCCTGAAAGATCTTGCCAGGCGAAGCGGGGGACGCGGGCGGCCTCGATTCCATTTTTCAACCTCCGCGCAGGATGCATCGTGAAGCTGGGAATCTTTCTGCCGAACTGGATTGGCGACGTCGTGATGGCGACGCCGACGCTCCGCGCGCTCCGCAACCACTTTGGTCGACAGTCTCGCCTGGTGGGCATCATGCGCCCCTATGTCGCCGAAGTGCTGGCCGGCACGACCTGGTTGGATGATCAGATCTTCTGCAATCCGAGCTCGCAGGATCCACAACTGCGCGGCTGGCGGTTTTGGCGCCGACTGCGCCAGGAGAAGTTCGACGTCGCCATCCTGATGACCAATTCGTTACGAACCGCATTCTGGAGTCGGATCAGCGGGGCGCCAGAACGTGTTGGCTATGCGCGCGACATGCGTTCGTTTTTGTTGACGCACTCCCTCAAGCAAGCCATGATCGGCCGCAAGCCTGCGCCGGCGCCAACACTCGACCTCTACCTGGAACTGGCTTATGCGGTGGGCTGCCCGATCGAGTCGCCCCGCATGGAACTGGTCACCCTGCCGCAGGACGAAGCGGCGGCGGACCGAGTATGGCGCGCCTTGGAGATCGGGCCGCAACCAGTCGTGGTGTTGAACTCCGGAACCGCGCTTGGCGCGTCGAGGAATTGGCCGGCGGAATACTTTGGTGAATTAGGCAGACGGATTGCCACGGACTGGGGATATAAGGTCCTGGTGATCTGCGGGCCTAACGAGCGAGCGATCGCCCGACAGATCGTCGGCCACGCCGCCGACGAGCGCGTCGTCAGCCTGGCCGATCCGCGATTGGGAGAGAATTTTCCGCTGCCGATTGGTCTTAGCAAGGCCTGCGTGCGGCGCAGCCAGTTGATGGTCTCGACGGATAGCGGTCCCCGTCATTTTGCGCCGGCGTTCAATGTGCCGGTCGTCACGTTGTTTGGTCCAACGCCTATCTCGCTGGGCGAGACGCACTTTTCCAAGGCGATCCACTTGGCGCTCGAAGTCGACTGCGGTCCGTGTTTGCAGCGAGAATGTCCGCTAGGACATCACCGCTGCATGCGCGATCTGTCGGTCGACCAGGTCTATCGCGCAGTGCAGGTTCAGCTTCAGTCCCAGCGCGGACAGGCCGCGTAGTTGGAAGGTAGCCGCATGCCGTCAGCAGCAACTTCGACTCAACCAACCCGAGAGATCGCCGCGCCGCCCGCCGCTGCGCCGGGAGGCCCGGCCGACGTGGGGGAAATCTGGATCGAAGCCGCTTATCGCGGCGCGCTGGCGACCGCGGGACTGGATTCAGTTCCCCTCGTGATGGCCGGCGCCTCCGGACGCTGCTTGCGCGCCTTGCGCGACCGAGAGAACTGGCGTCTTGAAATCCCGGGTCCAAGCGGCGAACTGCGCGGCGCCTATCTGAAGAAACATCACGAGCGACGACTGCAATATTGGCTGCGCGCGAAGCTCGGATTGCGATTGCCCAACACGCCCGGTCGAATCGAAGCCGAGAATAATAACCGCTTGGAACGCGCCGGCATTGCAGCCATGCGGACGATCGCATTCGGCGAGCGGCTCCATGCCAATGGCTTGCTCGAATCGTTCGTTTTGACGGAAGAGCTCACAGGCTTTACGCAGCTTGATCACTTCATCCGTCAGCGATTCGAGGAATTCAATTCCACCGCGCGCGGACCGACCGCGCAGCACGCCGCGTTCGAAAAACTCAGCCGCCGCGTAGCCGCCGTCGCCGGGCAGTTCCATCGCGCCGGATTCAACCACCGCGATCTTTACTGCTGCCACTTCTTCATTCGCGAAGACGTCGCGGGCGATTTTGAGGTGCGAATGATCGACCTGCAACGCGTCCAGCGTCGCGCTCGCTGGCGACGTCGCTGGATTGTGAAAGATCTGGCCCAGTTGCATTTCTCCGCGCCGCGCGAGCGCGTCAGTTGCAGCCGCCGGCTGGCGTTTTTCAAACAGTACCTGGGGGTGGACCGCTTGCGGCCGCAAGACAAGCGATTGATTCGTAGCGTGCTCCGCAAATGCTGGTTGATGGAATACAAGCTAGGACCCCATCCATGAAAATTGGACTCGTTATTCGACAGTTCGATCCGCAGCGCGGCGGGGCGGAACGCTGGACCTATCAACTGGCTGAGCACGCAGTGGCCGCCGGGCATGAGGTCCACGTCGTCGCGCACTCTTTTGCCCCGACGAACGCCCGACGCCTGCCGATCATCCCCCACCCTTTGCCAAAAGGCCGTTCCTCGCTGGCGTTCGCCGACGCCGCGCAGCACGTGGTGCGCGGACTGGATCTTGATCTGATCCACGACATGGGCTTTGGCTGGCATTTCGACATTCTGCAGCCGCATTTCGGCTCGTGGCGGGCGCAGTTCGAGCGAAAGTTGCTCCCGCTGCCCGGCTGGCTGCGCGTGGCAAAACGAGGATTAACCCGGATCGCCCCGCGTTATCAGGCGCTCGATCGGCTGGCGTGGTTGCAATACGCGGATCACCGCCGATTGGTGCTGGCGCTATCGAAATTGGTCGCCCGCGATCTCGAGCGCGTTCACGGCTGGCCGATGGAGCGTTGCAAACTGATTTATAACGGAGTCGATCTGGTTCGCTTCACGCCGGAGAACCGCGAAGAGGTGCGTAGCGCCGTCCGACGTCGCTTGAACGTGGAGGACGGCACGCAACTGGTATTGTTCGTCGCGCACAATTTCGCGCTCAAGGGACTGGCCACCGCGATCCGCGCCGTCGGCAAGCTGCGGCAGACCAATCGTCCGGTCCGCTTGCTTGTGTTGGGATCGGGCCGCCCGGGACCGTATTGGCGATTGGCGCGTCGCGTGGGCGCCGCGGACGCCGTTCAATTTCTTGGAAAAGTCGAAGACTCCGCGCCGTTTTACGGCGCGGCCGACGTTTTCGCGCTCCCCACCTGGTATGACTCGTGCAGCCTGTCGCTGCTCGAAGCCCTGGCGAGCGGCCTGCCGGCAATTACCAGCAGTCACAATGGCGCAGGGGAATTGCTGACCAATGGCGTCGACGGTTTCGTGCTCGACGATCCGGGTGACTGGCGTTCGCTGGCCGGGCATCTGGAAACGCTGGCCGACCCGCAGACGCACGCGCGCGTTTCAGCCGCTGGCCGCCGGCTCGCCGAAGGTTACCCGCTGGCGGGCAATTATCAAGCCGTCATGGAGCTATGGGCACAAACCGCGGGACGAGTGCGCCGCGCGGCGTAAGGGGATTCATTCAGAGGTTGCCGATCGAGCCGCCAGCCACTGCTAGCGCACGGCGATCGAATTGATCACTTCGACGTCGCGGCCGACGATCGTGCGGACCAACTCTTGCGCCATCTGCTTGTGGTAGAAGCTGGAGACCGATCCGACGAGCACCAGCGCGTCTTCAGTCGCTTCGACCGCCAGCATCCGCATATCGAAGATCGGGCTGTCAGCCAGAGCGGACTGTGCGAGTGGCCGGAGTTGGCTTAGGGGACGATGCGTTGTAGCCAAGAGAGATTCCCTCCCACCTGTCCGCTTTGCGTCACTCACTGCGCCGTGTTGGGTTGGCGTTTGTAGCGAGCGCTCGAAGAATCAGGCGCGTTCAGATTCCGTTCATGCACTACGAAGTTCCACACTTCGAGAACTGTAGGGCGTCGATCCTCAAAAAGGAAGCCAGCGATCCCTCGCCTCGAACTCGCGCTTCGATTGCGCGAATGTTTTTTTGAACTTCGGCAGTGCGCCTTGCAGAAAACAGACTCTGGCGCCGCCTCGCCAAGGACTTTCTACCGACAATCACTTTACGAGGCGCGCGGCGCATCTGTCAACTGTCGCGAGACAGGTTGAAGTCCGGCGGAGAAGCCCCGCGAGGGCCCAACAAATGATAGCACTCCCCCTTACGCAACCTCGCCGGTTGAAGGCAGAGTCTCGCCGCGGGATCGGATATGTCCTCGTCCGAACGCCCCCAAACGGGCTTTTCCGCCTGATTTCCGCTGTTCGATCGGTATTGTCCGTTCGACTGGGGGTCAGTAGTCTGTCGCCCGATTCTAGCCGGGTTGCAAGGTTCTTCCCCGATGTTTGGAGGCAGGCGATGATTCCGCAATTTCGACCACCGAGCTTGCAATTCGTCATCTTCCTGACGGGTTGGTTAGCTGTCCATCCGGCGTCGGCCCAAGAGCCTGCGTCCCCTGCGCCGCCACCCCAGCCGGTCGTGCTTGCCGAAGCCAACGCCGAGGAGTTCATCGTCGGCGATTGGTACAAGATTCGCGCCAAGCGTCGCGGCCACTCTGCGTCTTTCGAAGGATCGCTGGTCAAGGTCAATGATCAATGGATCGCATTGCGGATCATTCGTGAGGGACGCCATGAGTTCGCAGTTCCGGTGGCCTCGAAGCTGCCATTTGTCGGCCGCCTATTCCGAAATGTAGGAATCGGTCGTTCCGACGAGACGCTTTGGATCCCGCGCGAAGCCGCTACCGTCGAGGAACGCACGCCCGCACGCGCTGAGCCGGTCGCAGTCGAAGTAGTGAAACAGACTGCCGCCGTGGGCCTTGAAGAACCGAAGGTGGTCACGGCAACCACGAAGGCGGGTCCGGAAACACAGCCTCTGGCAGACGAAAGGCCGCCGACGGGCCGCGCTTGCGAAATCCAAATGGTCGGCGCGAAGGAACTGGAAGAAACCGCCGGTGAGGTCTTCGCCGTGACCGACGACGTGATCAGTTTGAATGTCACGCGAGTCGTCGCCGTCTCCGAACAGATCCCCTTGTTGGGCGATTTACCGATGGTTGGCCGGGCGTTTAGACGTGAGCACATTGAGCGCCGGCAAGAACGACGCCAGGTCGACCGCGCGGACATTCTTTGCTTGCGAATTTCGAATCGGCAGTCCGCGGCCGCCACGGTCGATCTTGTGCCGGCGCCCGAAACCACCGCGCCGGAGAATCCCGCCGCGGCAGCCCCTGCCGCGCCTAAGCGATAGCCAACTGGCTAGCATGCGAACTCGGCGTCGTTTCGGCCGCTGAAGGAACTCCGGAGGGGGCTGGCGCCGGTCTGGTAATGCGTGCGCCGCCGGGACATAATCTGGGCAGGCCAGACGGAACGAGACTCTCGTGAGTCAGGTTAAGGCGGCGGAGGCCTTTTGCCCCGCGTCGGAATGGCTCGCGCGGGCGATACCCTATGCAGCTTCTTGAGCTCGTTCTGAACTTCATCGACCGCCAGCGGACCCTGATCTGGGCCATGGTCGTGGTCGCCGCGATTGGTTCTTGTCTGCTGTTGCCGCGGCTCGAATTCAACGACGCCCCCGAGCGTTGGATGCCCAAGGCCACCGAGCAGGGCTGGAAGGTCTTCGACGCGCATTTTGACGTCGGCGACACCGTCGGCGTGGGCTTGCACTTCAAACGCCCGATCACCGAGGACGACCTGCCTCGCCTGCGTGCGCTGCGTTTGCAGTTTGCCGATATTCCAGGCATGAAGCAGGTCTATGACACTTCGCTGGTCGCCGAAGAAATTGAAGCCACCAGCCTGGCCACGCTGCTCGATCAGGCCAACGCCGATAAATATACGCTCTACTCTGGGGCCCTGTGGGATGAACCGACGGCGGGCAAGCCAGATCGCACGCTGGTCACGGTCTGCGAGCTGATCTTCGATCCGGAACACGAAGACTCCGACACGCTCGACAAACGTCGGAGGGAAGTCGTCACAAAAGTCGAGCGGATCGT
>DASXPZ010000793.1:0-2980 GCA_036493275.1 Pirellulales bacterium | reverse complement strand
TTGACGGGGCGGGTCGATCCCAACAGCTCTTCAACATTCGAGGTGACGATCCGGCCATCGATGGGGCTCGTGATCTTCAGCATCTCCTTTTTTCTGTTGAGCGTATCGAGCTGCTTCGTGAAGCTTTTTATGCTCTCGTTGAGCTGGGTAACTTCGCTTTCCTTTTTGCTTTTGTCGGCTTCCGTGAGTTCTTCGTTGCGATCGAGATCTCGTTGCGTGGCGTCGTGCTGGGCGGCGTCCTTTTGCAATTGACCGCGGACTTCCTCCATTTGCTTATCGAGTTCGAAGCTCTTTTGCTCCAGAACCACTTCGCCCTTGGTTACGAGCTGATCGTGCTTGACGTTCACTTTTTCGATCGGGCCGTCGACCTGAGCGTACACGTTTTTGCGAACGATCGGACGCAGCTTGGCTTCACCTTCGAGCTTGAAGTCGGTTTGGTAGAAGCAGAGAAAGGCGAGAGCGCCAATGACGGCCGCCGAGACCGCGAGCGTCTTGGGAAGAGTTCGGCCGCGGAAGAGTTTCGTGCCTTTTCCCAAAAACCGCCACACAGGCAGCAGAAACAGGCCCTCGTGCTGCAGCGAGTTGGTGAGTGCCGTAGAACTGTGCGTCCGCACTACTTCGACGCGCTGCAGGAACCCGTCGGGTGTGCGGCTGTCGACCATTTGTTCGACAATCAGGGCGCCGATTACTTTCGGGGGTTTATGGTCGACTTCTTCTTCGCTGAATTTGGCTTCTTCGTCCTGCGGCTCGGTCAGCGGCAAAATCGCGATGGCCTTGGTGTGTGATTCGTCGACGTAGGCATCCAGCGCCGCCTCGACTTGCGGGGCCATGTTCGACGTGTCGCCCGAGTACCAAACATCTTCACCCGTTTTGACCACCGCCGTTGCGAGCTTGCCGAGCATTACGGTTACGTTCGAGCGCTTGTCGAAAGTATCCTGTCCGCTGACCGCCTCGATGTAGCATTTACCGCCGTGGCGAATGGCAACGCTTACCCGGTCGCAGCCGATCAGGCGGCGGCCTTCGTTGGCCACGGTGTAGGCCGTTTCGCGAACGTGGAGCTTCTCGTGGGCCGTGCGCGTGAATGTTTCGAGCTGCTCCCAGAGCGATTGCTTTTCGGATAGATGGCGGAGGCGGCGACCTTTGAGAAAGTCGCCGGCGAACTCGCACACTTGGAGCAGGAAGCGGAGGTAGCCGCGCTGCGTGGTGATTCGTGCGCCGGAACGCTGGAAGATCTCGATGACACCTTGCGGGCCCTGGTCGTTGAACACGGGGGCCAGCACAAGCAGGAAGTCAGTCGGGTTGGCGGCGGCGTTTTCGTCGTTATCGGTGGCGTCGCCGGCACCGGAATGCGGGGCGATGAGCGCGCCGTCCTTGCCGATCAAAACTTGATGCAGCAAGCGGCCATGTTGTTGCTGACCGACTTGATTTTCGATGAGGCCGGTCTGCTGCAAGTTGATTTGATAAGCCAGCTGCAATCCGCCTCCCTCGGCAACAGTCCAAACTGCGCCGCCAGGTGCTGCGAGCGCGGCGACGACTTTGTTCAGCATCGCGTCGTAGAAGTCGGCAGGCGAAGCCTCGCTGCGCGACAACTCGGAAATCTCCTGGACCAAGCCTTGGATCTCGCGCTTCGCGCGCTGGACCTGTTCGTCGTCGGGTGAGGGGTAAGATTCAGCAGTGCTCACGAGTAATTATTCGCGGGTGATGAGAAGGCGATCCGTGCGGGACGCCCGTTCTGAAATGAATTCAATAACTCGAAGATCTAGTTCGGACCTATCCGGTTTAGAGATCACCGGACGAGTGACCCCCGCCCATCGGCGGCATCATGAATACTTAACTGTACCGCAAAGGACGAAATTGGATGATAGCCAGCCAGGTGTCTGAGGCATAAAACGGCTGTGTTTTTACAACATAGACCGAGTGCGTGAGCCGTTTTATCGTCATAACCGGTCTCGCGGTCCGACATTTTCGGCCGCCAGCAGCGACAGCGGACCAGATTGCCTTTCCCGGGGCGCGCAATCTGGCTGGACCCGCCCGCCAAGCCAATGCTAGGATTATAGGATTCGGCAAGGCGTTGGGGCGACCGGACAGGCGCGGGTTCCACGATCGCTGGTTGCCCCATTTCGTTCATCGGACACAATCTCGTATGACAAATCAGAAGGAAGAAGCACTTGAGGTCGAGGGCACTGTGACGCAGGCCTTGGCCAATACTCGATTTCGCGTAGAGATCGAAGGTGGACACATCGTTATGGCCCACGTGGCCGGTCGGATGCGGAAGCATTTTATCCGCATCGTGCCGGGTGATCGGGTTCGGGTTGAATTATCGCCCTACGATCTGACCAAAGGCCGAATCGTTTACCGCGAACGCTAGTTTTCTGCAACAGCGGTCGGCGTGGTCAGTGCACCGTCTCGCTCCGCGAGATGATCTCTAGCGCCACGAAAAACCCTCTCGCAGAGCGAGAGGAGTACGCTCAGTACGCACTTTTTCCGCCAATAAAGTCGCCAATTTGGCGAACACAGGCAGAGGGCAGTCCGTTATACTGCCATCCCGGCGTAGTTTACGCTCGTTACCGATAGTTACCAAAACAGACTCGTTGTGTTGGAGATAGCTTTGAACGTTGCCACCCATCTTCGTCGTTTGTGGATTTCGCTGATTGTCGCCCTCGCGGTTTCGGTTGGCATCACGCAGTCTCTCGTTGCTCAGCCTTCGGAACCGGCCCCAGGGGCGCCAGCCGCTCAGGCACCAAGCCAGCTAAAGACGCTGGCCGTGGTTGCGGGCACTCAGTACGACAAGCTGATCAAGGACATCACGTTCCTGGGCCCTTACCTGGGCCAACCGGCCGCCGGCCCGATGGCCGAAATGGTGCTGGCTCAATACACGATGGGCAAAGCGGCCACGGCGCTCGACAAGACGAAGCCATGGGGCGTGATCGTTCAGACGGACGGCATGCAGTTTTTCTACGTGGCATGCCTGCCGGTGGCC
>DASXPZ010000792.1:0-4431 GCA_036493275.1 Pirellulales bacterium | reverse complement strand
GTCGTCCATCCGCATCACTTCCGGCACGGACGTTTGCAAACGGAACGCCAGCTCATACGAGCGAATGCGAGCCCGCAGCACCGGGTCGTCGGGATACTGCGACGTCTGAATCCGGTTTAACTCCGCCAGCAGTTCGAACTTCTGCCGCTGCTCTTCACGGTAGACGCTGCCGCCGGGTGAGGCGAAGGCCAATGGATTTTTCGGATCGACCTTGAGCGGCGCCGCGTTGTGTTCTGGCCCCAGGTAACTGGCGCCCTGCGAGCCGACTCCTCCGCAGCATGTCCCCGGTGGATCGCCCAGCGCCACGAACGACGGCAAATTGTCATTGAGCGAGCCGAGTCCGTACTTCACCCAAGAGCCAATCGAAGGATGCGGCCCGTCGAAGATGTGATGCCCGGTGTTGAATTCGTACTGCGCGGCGTGGTCGTTATCGGTCACCCAGACAGAGCGAACCACGGCCAAATCGTCGACGCAGCCGCCGACGCTCGGCCACCAGTCGCTGACTTCGATGCCGCTCTGGCCCCGCTTTTGATAGCCGATTTGGAGCGGAAAGATCGTGTTGTAAATCTGACGATTGGCGACGAACTCGCGGACATTCTGCCGCACCAGCGGGTTATCGACGACGTCCTTGTGGGGCGTCTCGTTGATCGTCTTGCCGGCGTAGACGTTGAGCGCAGGCTTGGGATCGAAGCTTTCCAAGTGACTGACGCCGCCGAGCATGAAGAGCCAGATGACGTTTTTGGCCCGTGGGGCAAAGTGGGGCGCGCCGTCGGGCGGCCGCCAACCGTCGGTTTCGCTTGCTTTGCTTACCCCATCGCGAGCCAGCATGGCGCCGAGCGCCAGACCGGTGAATCCCATCCCGCAATCGGCCAAAAACGAGCGGCGGTTGACGCCGCAGCCAGGCTGTCTTGAATCGCGATTGTTCATGGCGGCAGGCCCTAGCGAACCGTGACAAAATCGGGATGGTTGAACAACACGTGGACCAGTGCCTCGCGAGCCCGCGTCGCCGGATCCGCGGCCGGTGGGACCCCTCCCTTCGCTTCCCCTTCTAGCGCTTCGAGTGCCTGCGGGTCGGAGAGCAACTTCGTTTGCCGCGCGAGAAATTCAACGCAAGCCTGGCGCTCCTGTTCCGAGGGAGCTCGCGCCAGGACATGCTCCCACGCGGCGGTGACGAACTGCTCCGGCCGGGTGGTCTGCGAATCTCCGCCGGCCATTGCCGCGACACGCGCCGCGATCAGTCTCGAATGATCCAGCGTCATAGCGCCGTTGGCCATCACCAGCGCCTGATGCGGCACGACGCTTTCGACTCGGCGATAACACTCCACCGGATTGGCCGCGTCGAACAACTCGACCAGCGCCGGTTTATCGTCGGGAGTGTGGCGGAAGTAAACGCTGCGGCGGCGAACCCGGTCCGCCTCGGCCGGATCGAGGTCGGGGCCGCCCATCGTGTTGTCGAGCGTTCCGGCCAGCGCGAGCAGGCTGTCTCGAACGCCTTCCCCTTCGAGCCGGCGGACGTTCATTCGCCAAAGAGAGTGATTCTCTGGATCGAGGCGAGCATTCTGCGTCCACTGGGACTGCGCAGCCGAATCCGCGAGGGTCGACTGCATCCGATACGCCTGGCTGGTGACCATCAACCGGTGGAGATGTTTCATGCTCCAATGGTTCTCGATCAGTTCGACGGCCAACCAATCGAGGAGCGCCGGATGCGTCGGCGCCGTTCCGCGCAGGCCGAAGTTCTCCACGCTTTCGACCAACGGCGCGCCGAAATGCCGCAGCCAGATATGGTTCACCGCCACACGCGCGGCCAACGGGTTTTCGCGAGCCGTGATCCAACGCGCCAACGCCAACCGCCGCCCAGTGCTTTGCGCCGGATAGATCTTGTCGATTGGCGTATACTGATCGCCCTGTTGTTGTGGCGCCGATCGCGCGACGCCGAGCGCTTCGGTCGCCTTGGCCAGCGACTTGTCTGCCGCATCGAGTTGCTTTTGCAGCGCCGCGTCATCCGGCTTCGCCGTCAGGGCGGCGCGGGCGATAAACTGCGCCTGCCGCGCCGCCGACTCGGCCGCCATCGCTTGTCGCTCCGTGGCCGTGCGTTCGGCGAGCGCCGCCGCCTTGGTCAACTCGGCAAAATCTACTGGACGCGGCGCGGAGTATTTAGCACGCTCCGCGGCGTAACGGGCTTTGAGCGCCGTTAATTGCGTCTCGACGGCAGAGAGCGAGTCTCGCTTTTGCGAGGCGTCGAGTTCTAGCGCAGCGATGGCGGCGCCCGCGCTCGCATCTGGCTTCGCTGCCGTTGTGGCGACTTGTGCGGTCTGAGCTTCGGCAGTTTTCTTGGCGGCTGCCACCGCCGCTATTGCCTGATCGTGGAGCGCTCGGGCGGCGGCAACTTTTGCGTCGAGCGCCGCGATCGACTCCTGCTCGACGAATTCTCGCAGGGCAGGATAATAAGTCGCCAGCGGCAGATCGACCGGGCGAATCTCGAAGGCGCCGCCGAGAACCGCAGGAACGCCGGGCGAAATCGGCCGGTCTTTTTCCGGGCTGCGCTCATTACCGCGCGTCAGAATATACGTCGGCGCCGCGAGGTCTTCGTCGAAAACCCGATCGAAGCCTTCTTTGAGCACTTCCTCTTTCGCCGAGCCTGCGGAGTTGGTCACGCCGATCGTGTCAGGTTTGCCCGGCATGCGGTCGGTGCGCACGCCGTAGGGCTCGAAGCAGGCGCGAAACTGGTAATACTCCGCCTGCGTCACGGGATCGTACTTGTGGTCGTGGCAGCGGCAGCATTTGAACGTCACGCCCAAGAAGGCCATGCCAGTGTATTCCACCGTGTCTTGCAGCCAGACGTTGCGATTGTAGACGTAAAAGTTTCGCCCCAAATAGCCGGTGGCGCGATTCATCTCTTCATTGCCGGGCGCCAGCTCATCTCCGGCCAGCATCTCGACGATCATCTGGTCGTAGCCTTTGTCGGCGTTGACGCTCTCGATGATCCAATCCCGAAACCGCCAGATGTTTTTGCGGCTGTTACGGTGCTGGTTGATGTCTCGCTTGCCATACCAGTCGCTGTAGCGCCAGACGTCCATCCAATGCCGGCCCCAACGTTCGCCATAGCGAGGGCTGGCAAGCAAACGCTCGACAACGCGCGCGTACTCTCCCGGAGAATGCTTGGCCACGAGTTGTGCCAGTTCGTCTCGCCCTGGCGGAAGGCCCGTCAGATCGAAGTAGAGACGACGGTAAAGCGTATTCGGATCGGCCGGGGGCGAAGCAGTCAGACCGCGCGCGTCGTGCTCGGCGGCCAGAAACGCATCGATTGGATTTTCGTTCCAAGCCGAATTGCGCGGCGCTGGGACCGGCGGGCGGCGCGGCGATTGATAAGCCCAATGCGATTTCGGATCGGCCGGCGCCTCTTCTTTATCGGGATGCGCGAGCCCTTCGTCAATCCAGCGACGCACCAGCGCGATTTGCGCTGCGTCGAACGGCTCGCCATCGCCATCCGGCGGCATTAGGAAGCCGGCCTCGCCTGTGATCGCGCCGACGATCAGGCTGTCGGCGCTTTTGCCGGTTATGGCGGCGGGGCCGCTTTCGCCCCCTTTAAGCATGCCGGAGACCGTGTCGAGTCGCAGCCCTGCTTTCTGACGCAGCGCGCCGTGGCAGGCGCCACAACGGGCGGAAAGGAGCGGCTTGATCTCGCGCTCGTATTCGACAGGCGGAGCGGCCGATGACGCAGCCGTCTCAAAAAGCGCCAGCGAGAACGCCACCCCGGCGATTACGTTTGTAAGGCGATAAGGAAGGAAGGTCATGCCGTCACCCGAGGCGAGGCGCGGATTGTCGGGGCATGCAGGCAGCCGGGGCGAAGACCAGGATAGCATTCGGCGCGCTCGATGTATACCTTGGGGGCTCGCGCGAAGCGGCCTTTCGAGGCCGTGAAAAACGCCTGATCGCCAGACTTTAACGCGCGACGATTGAAAAAACAGAAACACCGACCAGACAACTTTGAGAGGCCCCAGCATGATTCGCGTCGGCATCGCCGGCATCGGTTTTATGGGGATGACCCATTTCCGCGCCTATCCACAGTCTCGCGGCGCCCGGGTGACGGCCATCGCGGCGCGCGAAGCACACAAGCGGGCCGGCGATTGGCGGAGTATCAAAGGAAACTTCGGCGCCCCCGGTGAAAAGATCGACCTGAAGGGCATTCATGCTTATGCCGACTGGCGTGAATTGATCGCCGATCCCGACGTCGACCTGATCGACGTCTGCCTCCCTCCGGCGATGCACGCAGAAGTTTCGATCGCGGCGCTCAATGCTGGCAAGCACGTCTTTTGCGAGAAGCCGATCGCGCTCGAACTGGCCGACGCCGCGCGAATGGTCCGCGCCGCCGAGCGCGCGGGGCGGCTACTGATGATTGGCCACGTGCTGCCGTTTTTTTCTGAATACGCG
>DASXPZ010000791.1:0-3463 GCA_036493275.1 Pirellulales bacterium | reverse complement strand
TTCATCGAAATGTTCGTGCTGGCCGGCGGAAATCTCAAGGAGATCGCCGAGCAGGTGGGTGTTTCGTATCCCACGATCCGTTCACGGCTCGACAAGGTGATCGAAGCGCTCAGAAACGAAATCGGCAAAACCCAGCGTGTGCGCGGCAACGTGCTCGACGCGGTCGAGCCGAGCAAGACGAACGCCGCGGAGGCGGCTCGGTTGATTAAACGTATCTAATGGCGCAGGAGCTTCTTCCCATGTCATCAGGCTATTCTCCACAGGGCAAAGCGGCGAGGGAGGCCGATCTTGATTTATCCGACGAAGCCCGCCTCGATCAGGCGATGCGGCGCGGCGATCAACTGCTGGTCGCGTCGTTGCAGGAAGAAGAAAAGCATCGCAGACGTCAACGCAACTTTTTTTTATTCGGCGGAGGAATCGTGATGATGGCTACGCTCTGCGCTGTGGCGTTTTACTTTGGCGCTCTCGAACCCGCCAACGCAAACGCCGACAAAGCGGCGAACTTGACCCAGCAAGGTTGGCGGCTTTGGCAGAAACAGGAATTCGGGGAGGCCGCCAAACAGTTCGAACAGGCGGTGGATCTCGACATCAAGAATGTCAGCGCCTGGAATGGCCTTGGCTGGGCTCGTTTTAACCTTGGCGAACGAGCGACAGCGGCCAAGGCGTTCGGCAAGGCGATCGAGTTGGAGCCTTCGTATCCGGCGGCGCTCAACGGGCTGGGGCAGCTCTCGCTTTTGGAGCGCAAATACGGCGACGCCGAAAAATATCTCCTCAAAGCGGCGCCGCAAGCGCCGGCCGCCTGGTATGGGCTGGCCCGGGTCTACTTGCTCGAAGGGAAGTACTCCGAAGCCGCCAAGTGGGCCAAAAAGGTCATCGACACCGGCGAAGCGGATGAAATAACCACCGCGATGCTGAAGGCCGCTGAAGCAAAGTCACTGCCGGACGAACTGCGCAAACAGATCGAACCGCCGGCGCCCGTTGCGGCGAAACCGGCCGGAGACGCCAACGTCGGCCGCGCGTGGCAATTGATGAACCAAGGTCGCCTGGCCGACGCCCGCGCCATGTTCGAAACGTTGCTAAAAAAATCGCCCGACGACGCCAACGCTCTCAACGGCATGGGTTGGCTTTTATTCAACGCTGGCGACGGTGAGAAGGCGAAGCCCTACTTTGAGCGCGCCATCAAGGCGGACAAGAAGGCCGCTGGCTCCATGAACGGTCTGGCGCGCATTCTTTACGCCGAAGGAAAGAAAGACGAGGCGGTCAAGCTCTGGGAACAAATGGTCAAAGATTTCCCCGGCGCGAACGCCGGAACCTACGGCCTGGCCGACGCTTACCTGGAAAAGGGAGAGTTCAAAAAGGCGATCCCTCTTCTCGAAGAACTTCACAAGGCCGAGCCGGGAGACAAGCAGATCGAGGCGAAGCTCAAGCGAGCGCGCGAGGCCAAGGCAGATTAGCACGGAGCGTGTGCTATTTCTAGACATCCGGTAGCTTTCCCATTCTTGGCCGACTCGCTACACTGGCGGTCGCACTCACGGTTGAGTGTGACGAATCCTCCTCGGCACGGTCCAAGCAATGATGCGCGGAGCCCAGCGCCCTGTCGCGTTACGGAGAGCGAGGCGATTGCGGCGAGTCTGCGCGCTCGCGCTGGCGGCAATCGCCGCGGGCGCGACCCTCGTTTCGTTTTGCTCCCGCGTGGCGGCGGACGAAAATCTCTCGATTTTTTCTCCCGTTTCGCCTCCGGCCAATTCGGTCCGGGATCTTTTCAATCTGATCCTGGCGATCACCGGGGCAATCTTTCTGCTTGTCGAGGGATTGATCGTTTATTCGGCAATTCGCTATCGCCGCAAGCCGGCCAATGCTTCGACCGAACCGGCGCAGGTCTATGCCAGCGCTCCGCTCGAAATGGCGTGGACCGTGGCGCCGCTGTTGATTGTATTCGTGCTGTTCCTGGTCGTGGTGCGCAGCGTCGTCGAAGCCCGCGAAGATCCCACGCACGCCAACCGGATTGAAGTCACCGTGATTGGCCACCAGTGGTGGTGGGAGTATGTCTACGCCGGCGCCGATGGGAAGCGGATCATCACTGCCAATGAGTTGCACGTTCCCTGCGACGACCCGGGCGATCCCACGCCGGTGGCCCTGACGCTCGAATCGGCCGACGTCGTCCATAGTTTTTGGGTCCCGCGGCTGGCGGGCAAGACCGACTTAATTCCGGGCAAAACGAACCGGATGTGGTTCGCCACTGACGCGCCTGCCACGTACTACGGCCAATGCGCCGAGTTCTGCGGCACGCAGCACGCCAACATGAAGCTGTTGGTGATCTCCGAACCGCGCGCCGATTTCAACGAGTGGCTGGCCAATGAAGGACGCAACGCTATCGAAGATCCGACTGTCGCCGCCGGGCGAGAACGATTTCTGGCGCTGGCCTGCGTGAATTGTCATATGATCCGCGGCACATCATCGCGCGGCGCTGTCGGGCCCGATCTGACGCATCTAATGGCCCGCAAGACATTGGCCGCCGGCGCCGCCCCCTTGGATCGCGACAAATTGCTGGCCTGGATCGAGGATCCCGACTCGATCAAGCCGGGTTCGTTGATGCCGAACATGCACTTGTCGAAGAGCGATTGCGAACTGCTGGTCAATTATCTGGAAACTTTGAAGTAACACGGCGGCGCCACGCGGCCGCCGCCGACAAAACGTAACGTCACCGAGATCGCGAATTCTGCTATGGCCGTCCTCGAAGGCGCCACGTCCGATACTCCTGATTTCGCTGCCGGCGCGCGCCGCCACGCCGCGGCCGTGGTGTCGACCTGGGTGACGACGGTCGATCACAAGCAGATCGGGCTGCTCTACACCGTGACGACGCTTGTCTTTTTGATCATCGGCGGGATCGAGGCGATGGCGATCCGCTGGCAGCTTTGGTCGCCCAACGCGAACTTGATCGGCCCCGACGAATTCAATCAGTTGTTCACGATGCACGGCACGACGATGGTGTTTTTTGTCGTGATGCCGATGCTGATCGGGTTTGCCAACTATTTGATACCGCTGATGATCGGCGCCCGTGACATGGCCTTTCCGCGGTTGAACGCCTTCAGCTATTGGCTGTTTTTGTTCGGCGGACTGCTGACGTATTTCAGTTTTCTAGCCGGAGGGGCGCCGAATGTCGGTTGGTTCGCTTACGCGCCGCTGACCGAGTACGCTTTTTCGCGCGATCACAGCACTGATTACTGGATTCTGGGGATGCTCGTCAGCGGCGTCGGCACGCTGGCCGGCGCTATCAACCTGGTGACAACCATACTTACCATGCGTTGCCCTGGGATGAAGCTGGGCAAAGTCCCGCTCTTTGTCTGGATGATGTTGTTCGACGCCATTTTGCTCGTGATCGCATTACCGCCATTGACTGCGGCGCTCTCCATGCTTCTCTTGGATCGGGGGCTGGGCGCCCACTTCTTCGACACATCGGCCG
>DASXPZ010000790.1:0-4184 GCA_036493275.1 Pirellulales bacterium | reverse complement strand
TGCGCGCGAGCATGGTCTCTGGGCCGAATGGAAGCGTCGCCTTCGGGAAACCCATTCGCCGACTCTGGCCGCCGCAGAGGATGACGCCAGCGATGCGCGCGTTCGACTTTTTTGCCGTCATGGTCAAACAGGAATCAGATTGCGCAATGGACAAGCCCGCTGTCATGCTAGCACGGCCCAAGCGTGGGCGCGGCGGATTCTTGCAGGCGCCAGAGATGTCCAGTGAAAGCGAACGTCGCAAGTCGTTTCGGCGGGCCGTGGTAGGGCGCTGGCCGCATTTTTGCCACGAGTCACTGCGTACGATAGTCCAACAAGCGGCAGCCAAGACGCTGCCCGACGGAAACCGTTGCTTCCAACGCGACGTAGAGATTCCGTTCCAAGGGCGCAGGATGTGCATCTACGATTTCTCACAGTTCATGCACAGGCGTCGCGCCCCCGATTGATTCTGTCAAGGAAGCACGGGCGTGACGGAAAGGAGTCGATCATGGTTGCTATCTGCGCCAAGTTCCGTTCTCGTTTCATCGCGTTGTGTTTGTTGGCTGTCGGCGGGGTTCACAGCCCTCAAGAGGTGATGGCAGCGGTCCCCTGTCGCGTATTGATCGACATTGGTCCCACGGTCGAATGTCGCGACGTGACGGCGCCCGATTTCGCCAAAGCCCATGAGGCGGACAAGATCGTCGAAGCAACTTTTAGGATGTCGGTGCTGCTCCAGACGGGGCGCGCCGAGGATTTAGAAGAACTACGAGTGACGATTCTTAGCTCCGAGCGGCGGCTGCGGGTTGTCGATTTTCAGCCGCGCACCTCGCTGGCGAGTGAACTGGCCGGCGATATTGAAGTCTGCGCGACGAACGACAAGACGCAATCGGTCAATCTCACGCTCGGCGGAACGCTGAACGGACAGGAAGGCCCGGTGCACGCGCAAATTTCGCCATCTGGCGGAATCGGCCAGACCCAGACACACGGGGCCAAAGAAACTTTCCACCGCTTATCTCCCAAGCAATTGGTAATGGCCAGCGGAACGACCGACTCGGAGCACGGCGTGTTTTTCAAATGGCGCCGGTCGAGCCAGGCGGCGCTGGAGGGCTCGCGCGAAGTAACCGTCCGATTTCTGGTCCCGCGCGGCTGGCGCGGAGATTGGGTCCAGCTCGGCTGCGAGTCGTGGACCGTTCATCGCAACTACCTGGGCGAGAAGCTCGAACCTTGCGGAGCGGCTCAAGCAATCGTCGGGCTTTACTTGAGCGGCGACGACGAGGCCGAGCAGGCGGCCAACGCATTGGTCGGCGCGAGAGACTCTGAAGAAGTAGCTATGCGAACGCAGGCCACGGCCAAGAAGTGCAACCCGGCCGATCTGCTGAAACTGGGCTCGCTGTTCAAGCCGAGTGCCTCGCGCAAGGGAAAAGAGCAAGCCGCCGCGCGAGAGCCGTCGGGCGTATCAAATCTTGCCGGCGAGACCCGTGCGGCAAGCGTCCGAGCAAATATGCCAGCGGCGCTTGACGCGATGCGCGAATTGTCTGGGCGCTAAGCGGTCAACGGCGGTCTTATGGCGTCACACGAAGATTCGCCTTCGACGCCCGGTTGCTTTGCCGATTGCTGCGTGCCGAGAATTCATAACGCGTCGAAGCGGCTAGGTGTTCACCGACTCCTTGTTCGCCAGCAGCATCGCGATGTTCTTCTCGATGGCGCCACTCTCTTCGCTCAAATTCCAAGGGCCGACAAGCTGGGTCATGAACCGTGGCAGCGGAGGGCCGATGCGGTTGCGGTTGGTTTCGTGGAGCGTCTTCGTGGCGCGGCGGCGCAGTTTCTCGAATCCTTCGGCGTCCCCGGCCATGATCACCATCCACGTTCGACGATCAACGCGCAGCGCCAGATCGTTCGGTCGCAGCACGTAGTACAGGAAGGATTCGAAATCGTCGAGCGCTTCGGCCGCCGCGGCCTCGACGCGGAACATGCAAAGCGACACTGCCGCGCTGCGGTCGCTTTGCCGCGTTAATCGCTCTAAGAATCGCTCGGCGACCACGCGCGGATTGGATACGGGCAGCGTGAACGAGAAGCAGCTTCCCTCGTGGAGTTGGCTGCGAACCGTGATCTGACCCAGGTTCAGATCGACCAGCTCGCGAGCGATGCTCAAGCCGAGGCCAAAACCCCGCTCTCGATTACTGGCTCCGGCGTCGACTTGCGTAAAACGGTGAAATATCCGCGCCAGGTCCTTGTCGTGAATGCCGGCGCCGTCGTCGGCCACTTCGATCACCACCTCGCTGGCTTCCTCGTGGAGCCAAGCGCGAATCTGGACATTTCCCTGGTCTTGGCAAAACTTGATCGCGTTGACCGCCAGGTTGCTGATCGTGTGGGCGAATTTGTCGACGTCGCAAAATACGCTCGGTAACGATTCGTCCACGTGGACTTGCAAACTGACCCCTTTGAGCGCCGCTTTGCGAGTCAAGCCGGGAAGGATGGAACGCAAGGCGTCTTGCACCGCGCATTCCGTGCGGCGGACCGTCAGCATGCCGGCATCGAGCTTGCTGATGTCGAGCATGTCTTCAACCATCCGGCTCAGGTCTTCCGTGCGATCGCCAACCACGTCCAAGTAGCGGGCTTGTTCCGGGGTCACCCCCCCCAGCAGGCCGTCCTGGAATAGCGAAACGTATTCCTTGATGACCGTCAGCGGAGTGCGGAATTCGTGTGAGACGTTTTCCACAACTCGTTGGGCTACTGAATACAGTTTTCCCAACCGCTGATTTTTCTGATTGAGAAGTTCGCGCTGGCGCTGCGAGTGGCGATAAAGACGTTGAATCTCGGCGCTGGCTTGCTGCCGATGGATCGCGTAACGGATCGCGCGGGCAAGCATCTCGCCCCCATGCGGTTCAGTCAACATCGAATCTTTGATCAGATAGTCCTGCAATCCCTGCTTGAGCAAGTCCGTGGCCAGCACATCACTGATCAACGAGCTGAGCACGACGATCGGGAGGTCTGGCTGGTGGCGTCGCAAGATTGCCACGGCGTCCAATCCCTGGCTATCCGGCAGATCGAGTTCGAGCAGCAGCACGTCAAACCGCGCGCTGCGCAGCCGATTGACCGCGTCGGCCAGGCAGGTCACCCATTCCACGTCGTAGGCGCCGCCGGAATTCGACAGCGCTCGCTGCGCGAGCTCGGCGTGGTCCGGATCGTCTTCAACCAACAACAAACTGCAAGGATCGTGTGACATTGCGTCCGTTTCCAACGCCCTGTCGAGCAGGGCAGTCCAGTGTCGCGGGAACGCCAATGAATCGGAGGGTAAACAGCCAGTTCGGCGCCCGGCCTCGACAGGCGAGTCGCTCGTCGGGACCACTGCTGTTTTTGCCGCCCTCTGTTGGTCTGTAGGTCCTTTTCAGGGGGGCGACTGAAGAAATGTCCGGTACCGCTCCAAAACCCCTTGCCGGGGGGGCGCCTTCAGGGCCTGACTTGCCGCCTCTTCTCAATATGAAAATGCAAGCTCTCGCCTGCCGTTTTCGATTCTCTCCTGGCAGATGCTGAAAAGACGCAACGCCTGTAGTGGATGGGGCCTCTTTCAGGCGAGTGAATAATTCGCGGAAAAGCTGAACTTGCGGCGTAGGCTTCCCGTGTGACGGTCAAGCATAGTGCTTCCAACTCGTTGTCGGCTGGGCGTCCGCATCTATGTACGCAATTCGAATGCTGCAACGTTTCCATTGCGAGCCGCTGGTGGGAATCTACGTCGGAGCCTGGTTTCTGTTCTCGGTCACCGGGCTTTGGATGCTGTTCCAATACGTCAGCACTCCCGGCGGTCAACCGGCCGCGCCTCAGGATTGGCCCAGCGAATGCTCGATCGAGCGCGCAACAGACGCCCAGACACTGGTCATGTTCGTGCATCCACATTGTCCGTGCACGCGCGCTAGTCTGAGGGAATTGGAGCGCGTCGTGGCGCAAAGCGGAGGCGCAGTGAACCCGCGCATTGTCATTTCTTTGCCTTCCGAAGCGCCTGCGGATTGGCGAAGCACAGAGCTGCGCAACCTCGCGGAACGCATACCCGGCTCCATCGTGATTGATGACGCCGATGGTGAAGAGGCGCGGCGCTTCGGCGTCGGAATATCCGGAACCACGCTGCTCTACGACGCCCGCGGCAAGCTAGCGTTTCAGGGCGGAATTACCGCAGGCCGCGGCCATCAGGGGGACAACGCGGGTGAAAGCGC
>DASXPZ010000789.1:0-4308 GCA_036493275.1 Pirellulales bacterium | reverse complement strand
GCGCGACGATCGGCAATATGGCGCCCGAATATGGCGCCACGATGGGCTTCTTTCCGATCGACGAAGAAACGCTGCGTTATCTGCGCAATACCGGGCGCGAAGAGTCCGAGGTGCAACTCGTCGAGCGTTACGCCAAAGAGCAAGGCCTGTTCCGCACCGACGACATGCTCGCGCCCAACTACAGCCAGAAGCTGGGGCTCGATCTCAGCACGGTCGAGCCGAGCCTGGCCGGACCGAAGCGCCCGCAAGACCGCGTGCCGCTGCGCTCGATGAAACAATCGTTCGAAGCCGCGCTGAAGGCGCCGGTCAACGAGCGCGGCTTTGCCCTTTCGGGCGCCGATCTGACTCGCTCGTCGGTGGTCGAATCGAATGGCGTGTCGACCGAGATGCGGCACGGGGCTGTCGTGATCGCTGCGATCACCAGTTGCACGAACACGAGCAATCCCTCGGTGATGATCGGCGCCGGGCTGTTGGCCAAAAAGGCGGTCGCGCATGGTCTGCGTTTGAAACCCTACGTGAAGACGAGCCTGGCCCCCGGATCGCGCGTGGTGACGGACTACCTCGACCACGCCCATCTGACCGAATCGCTCGACGCGCTCGGTTTTCAGACAGTGGGCTACGGCTGCACGACGTGCATCGGCAACAGCGGTCCGCTGCCGGACTTTGTCGCGCAAGCCGTTACGAAGAGTGACCTGGTGGCCTCGGCGGTGCTCAGCGGTAATCGCAATTTCGAAGGGCGGATTAACTCGCTGGTAAAGGCCAACTACCTGGCCAGCCCGCCGCTGGTAGTCGCCTACGCCCTGGCCGGGACGACCGACATCGATTTGATCAACGAGCCGCTCGGGCATTCGCCCGACGGCGCGCCGGTCTTTTTGAAGGACATCTGGCCGACGCAGGCCGAGGTCGACCAGGCGATGCAGCAGTCAGTGCGGCCGGAAATGTTCCGCAATCGCTATTCGAACGTCTTCGATTCGAACGAGCGGTGGAACAAAATCAATGTCACCGCGTCGGACCTTTACTCTTGGCATCCGGATAGCACGTATATCCAAGAACCGCCATTCTTGACGGAGTTGCAAGCCGAAGTTACCCCGGTGAAGCCGATCACCGGCGCGCGAGTGCTGGCGGCGCTGGGCGACTCGGTGACGACGGATCATATTTCGCCCGCCGGTTCGATCGCCGCCAAGGGCCCCGCTGGGCAGTTCTTGATCGCCGCTGGGGTCGACCCGCACGATTTCAACAGTTACGGCGCCCGCCGCGGCAACGACCGCGTGATGACGCGAGGCACTTTCGCCAACATCCGCATCCGCAACCTGATGGCGCCTGGGACCGAAGGAGGCGTCACGCGGCATCTACCCGACGGCGCAGTCATGAGCATCTACGACGGGGCCATGAAATACAAACAGGAGCACGTGCCGCTGGTGGTGCTGGCCGGAGCGGAGTATGGCACCGGCAGCAGCCGCGATTGGGCCGCCAAGGGGACCATGCTCTTGGGAGTGCGGGCCGTGATCGCCGTCAGCTATGAGCGAATCCATCGCAGCAACCTGGTCGGAATGGGCATCCTGCCGCTGGAGTTTGTCGATGGGGCCACCTGGCAATCGCTGGGGCTGACGGGCGAGGAGCTTTTCGACTTCGTCGGTCTGGACGACTCGATCAGGCCGCGCAGCCCGATGACCGTTCGCGTGACCAAGCCAGACGGCAGCATAAAGGAATTCCAAACCCGCGTGCGGATCGACTCGCCGGTCGAGGTCGATTACTATCGCAATGGCGGAATCTTGCAGACCGTGCTGAGGAAGCTGGCGGCCGAGACGCAATAGCCGCCCATGGCAAAGCAATCGAGGACAGGAAACGAGAACGGTCGCGGTCTTTCACTGTTCGGCGGCCGCTTCCGCTTATTCTCGGTTTGTTGCCCTCAATGTTCTTGATGTTCGGCGAGTCTATGGGCCGAGCGGCGAGAATTCGAGTATCGATCCATGGCGTTCGCGCTGGGCAAGTGGATCTCGCTTTTGGCGCTGGTGGCTTATGGAATCGCCGGTGGCGAGTGTTTTCTGCCTGGCGCGAGGACGCCCGCCGTTTGGGTCAGCCGAGCGCGACGGCAAAAGCGGACATCGCCGCCGCGCAGCGATAATTTTCGGTTTTGGATCTCGCGCTGAGTATTCATACAAAACTTTGCAATGATTGAGACAACAGCGACCTCGGAGGCATCCGCAACCCGGCCATCCACGAGTCGGGCGTGCTCGTTTATGGCGCCGGGACCAGTCATTGACAGTCCATTATGCCCCAAGCAGACTGATCGATAGGCAACTGGAACGAATTCCATGCGCGTACTTGTCACAGGCTCTAGTGGACTTATTGGCTCTGAAGCGGTTCGGTTTTTCGACGGACTTCGTTTCAGCGTTGTCGGCGTGGACAATAACCTGCGGGCCGATTTCTTTGGGCCCAAGGGCGATACTCGCTGGAATCGCGAGCGACTTGAAACACAATGCGCCGGTTTTACCCATTGCGATTTAGATCTACGCGACCGGGAGGGCGTAGAGGCCCTGGTTCGCAGTGGTCGCTTTGATTTGGTAATCCATGCCGCCGCGCAGCCCAGCCACGATCTAGCGGCAACTCGGCCTTTTGATGATTTCGACGTCAATGCCGTGGGAACGTTGAACCTGCTCGAGGCCTGCCGCCGCCATGCTTCCGAGGCGGTGTTCATTCAGATGAGCACCAACAAGGTATATGGCGATGGGCCAAACCGAATTCGCCTAAAGGAATTGGAGACTCGCTGGGATTATGACGACGCGAGATATGAGAATGGAATCGCCGAGAGCTTTCCCATCGACAACTGCGTCCATTCGCTGTTTGGCGTGTCGAAGCTCGCAGGAGACGTTCTAGCGCAGGAATATGGAAAGTACTTTGGCCTCAAGACCGGTATTTTTCGTGGAGGTTGTTTGACTGGTCCATTTCACTCAGGAGTCGAGCTGCATGGATTCCTCAACTACCTGGTGATGGTCGCCGTCGAGGAACGTCCCTACACGATCTTTGGATACAAAGGGAAGCAAGTGCGTGACCAGCTCCATAGCCAGGATGTGATCAGTGCGTTCTGGCACTTCGCACAGAATCCGCGGCCTGGAGAGGTCTACAATCTCGGTGGCGGCCGCGATAACGCCGCCAGCGTCATTGAATGTATCGATCTGATTGAGAAAGTGTCCGGCAAAAGGCCGCTCTTGACCTATAACGAAGCTAATCGGATTGGCGATCACATTTGCTACTACTCGGATCTTCGCAAGCTGCGATCTCACTTTCCAGACTGGCGTCTCAGTTACAGCCTTGAGCAGATCGTCGTCGAGATGGTCGATTCAGCGCGCCAACGCGCTGCGAAGTAGCATGAATCGCCTGCTTATCTGGGGTAAACGCTCGTCTTGATCGAGTTCAAGCAACGGTGTGGTAGATTTCAGACGCCAGTCGATTCTTCACCGTTCAGCTAAGCGTCGATTCGTAGTTTTCCACAACGCGCTCTTAACTTTATGCGCATCGCAATCACCGGCATTTGTGGATTTGTGGGGAGCAGCATCGCGATTGCGCTCCGCGAGCGAATGGCTGGCGTCGAGATCGTGGGCATTGACAGTCTCATCCGTCCCGGTAGCGAGCGGAACCGAGAGCGACTGAAAGCGGCCGGCGTGACGGTCCGCCACGGCGATATTCGCGTGGCCAGTGACCTCGACGCGCTCCCGGCGGCAGATTGGATCATCGACGCCGCGGCCAACGCCAGCGTCCTCGCTGGCGTCGACGGCCTCACGAGCAGCCGGCAACTGGTCGAGCACAATTTGATGGGCACAATCAACGTCTTGGAATACGCCCGCCGCGCCGGCGCAGGTCTCGTGCTCCTTTCGACCAGCCGCGTCTACAACATTCCGGCGTTGGCCGCGATCCCGCTGCGCGTGGAAGACGAAGCGTTTGTCTTCGACTCCGCCGCGCGGGCGCCGGCCGGATGCACCGCGACAGGGGTATCGGAAGATTTTTCGACCGCCGCGCCCATCTCGCTCTACGGCGCCAGTAAGCTTGCTTCGGAAGTGATGGCGCTTGAATACGGACAGTCGTTCGGCTTTCCGGTGATCATCAATCGCTGCGGCGTGCTGGCGGGATCGGGTCAATTCGGAGTGGCCGAACAGGGGATCTTTTCGTTCTGGGTCAGAGCGTACGCGCTGCGACGCCCCCTGCGCTACCTGGGCTTTGGCGGACATGGACACCAGGTGCGAGACGCGCTCGCGCCCGAAGACTTGACCGAGTTGCTGATCAAACAGATCGCGGCGCAGGCAAAGAGCG
>DASXPZ010000788.1:0-2546 GCA_036493275.1 Pirellulales bacterium | reverse complement strand
TTCGGACTCGGAAAGGGACGCGGCATCGGCGGTTGGGGCGCCTGGGAATTGACCGGTCGGTGGTCGTATGTTGACATGACCTGCAATGGACACAATCAGCCGCTGGCGGTAAATAACCCTGCAACCACGACAATCTTTCCCTATGTGCCCAACTATGGCGTGCTGAACGAAAGCACGGTTGGTTTGAACTGGTGGTGGAACCGCTACACGCGCGTGCAGTTCAACTGGATCCATAGCATGCCGAACTACCAATCCACGCTAGTGACACCCGCTGTCGGCGCCCCGTTTGCTACGCCGTCCGGTTATGCCCCCTTCGACATCTTCGCGGCCCGCTTCCAGATTGAGTTCTGATCTGCGACCAGATTGGCCGGCGCGGCGCGCGTGATCTTTTCGCGGCGGCTCCGTTCGAAGTGAAACAAGCACGGCCATTTGATCTCGCTTTCAGAGATCGGATGGCCGTGAGTTTTGGCGTCGCGGCGTTATCGAGAAATCGCCCTGACTCACCCCGGACTCTCAGGGGGGGCGTTGCGCGTCAAGAAAACAGGCAATACCCAAAAGCAAATTGGCGCCACGTTCGGCGTCAGCCTCGCCCGTCGGTTATGATACGTGACTGCCGCTGGTCGTAAGGAAAACCTGACTCGCTGACATCCACGTACTGCTGGGCAAGCCAGCAAATACAGCCGACAGAACCACTCGCCGCGAATTGCCCTCCTTGGGCGTTGAAATGCGCTCCATTCCGATGCTGAACGTTATAAGCACAGTCCGCGGCATTGCCTGGCCCGGAATCGCCGGGCCGTTTGCGTCGCAATTGATGGCAATGCAATTTCAATTCGAGCAGACGCAGTGGCTCTCGGCCGAAGAACTGCTCGAACGCCAGATACCGCAGCTCGGCCGGCTGCTTTCGCACGCTTACGCCACCACTTCGTTCTATCGGAACCGGCTCGATTCCGTCGGACTGCCGCCGGAGGCCGTGACGGGCCCGGATAAGTGGCGCAGAATTCCGCTGTTGACGCGCGGAGACATCCAGGCCGCCGGCGAGACGCTGCACAGTAGCGCCGTGCCCGACGAGCATGGTCCGCGCTCGCGGATGTTAACCTCGGGCTCGACCGGTCGTCCTGTGATGACCATCGGCACCGGCGTCACGCAGCTCTACTGGAACGCCTGCACGCTGCGCGATCACATCTGGCATCGCCGCGTGGCCGGGGCCAAGCTGGCGGCCATTCGCTCCCTTTCGGCCGAGGTAGGACTGCCGCCCGACGGAATCACAGCCGAGGATTGGGGGCCTTCGACGCGCGGCATCGTGGACACCGGGCCCAGCGTCATGCTCAACATCCATAGCACGGTGGCCGAGCAGGCCGATTGGCTGTTGCGGCACGATCCCGAATATCTGCTCACCTATCCATCGAATGTGTTGGCGCTCGTGCGACAGGTCGGCCCGCGGAACGGACGGCTTTCGCGGTTGCGCGAAGTGCGGACGTTTGGCGAATTGGTCGAGCCGCGGGTGCGCGAAGAATGCCGAGACGTGTGGGGATTGCAGGTCGTCGACATCTACAGTTCGCAAGAGGTCGGTTATCTCGCCCTGCAATGTCCGCTGTATGAACATTATCACGTCCAGTCGGAAAACGTGCTGGTTGAAGTCCTCGACGACGCGAACGAACCGTGCGAGCCGGGCCAGATCGGCCGGATGGTGGTTACTTCGCTCCACAATTTCGCCCTGCCGCTGTTGCGCTACGAAATTGGCGACTATGCCGAAGTCGGCCCCCCCTGTCCTTGCGGGCGCGGGCTCCCGGTGCTGACTCGCATTTTGGGTCGGCAGCGCAACATGGCGCTACTGCCCAACGGCGAGCGGCGCTGGCCATCGATCGAGTTGGCCGGGACCGACGCGCTCGAAAGTTTTCCGCCGATTCAACAATTTCAGCTCATTCAACGCACGCTGCAGCAGATGGAAATGTTGCTCGTCGCGCCGCGAGGACTCACTGCGGTCGAAGAGGACCTCTTAAGGGGCTGGATCACGCAAGCCGTCGGACATCCTTTCGAGATTGCGCTGACGTATGTTGCGGACATTCCACGCAGCGCGTCGGGCAAGTTCGAGGACTTTCGCTGCGAAGTCGCTCCAGACAGTATCAAGGCGCCCGAGGCGTAACCCAGCATGTCGCGAGACGAACCTACGCGAAGAGAAACTACGAGTGGCGCCCGTCCTCGCCTAACGGCCGAAGCGCGACCGGTGGCCGAGCTTACCGCGGATGAGCGGCGCCGCATGTTCGAGATCATGGCGGGTCACTTCGAAAATGTGTCGCCGTCGCAGTTCTTTGCGGACTTGGACGAAAAGGACGTCGTGGTCGTGATGAACGACGCGGCCAGCTGCGAGTTACGCGGCTTTTCGACCATCGGCCGCGTAACGGCGATTGTCGACGACCGGCCGGTCTTGGCTCTTTTTTCCGGAGACACGGTGATCGAGCCTGATTTTTGGGGCGAGAACGCCTGGCTAAGCGTGTGGGCCAGGTATGCGTTCTCGCAAGCGGATCGCATGGCCCCGGAGCCGCTCT
>DASXPZ010000787.1:0-2783 GCA_036493275.1 Pirellulales bacterium | reverse complement strand
CGGGTCCTGTTGCCAATGAAATGCGCTGCTGACGGTTGTCGGTTCGCTGCCTCTGTTTTCCATAACGTCGATCTCGCCCCCGAGCGGCCATTGAACCTGGTTCGGGTTTAGCCAGAACGCGGGCCACATACCTTGAGTCGTGGGAAGATCGATTCGAGCCTCGAACCTTCCCGGGCCATACAACGCGTTGGATGTAATCAATCCAGAGCCGTAAGCCTTATTGCGAACCGGCTGATTCGTAGCCGTGAGCTGCAGGCTGCCGTTGGCAACGGAGACTTGGCCAGACGAGTAGTACTGCTTTTCGTTGTTAAAACTATCGAGCCGATTGAGTGCGGTCCAATTCGTCGTGTTAAGGCTGCTGCCATCGAACTCATCGTGCCACGAGAGTTGCCAGCCTGGGACGTCTGGTATTTGAGCAAGGACCGGCAGCGCTGGAATTGCCAGCGCCACAACGACGCACACGGCCGGCAAATACTTCTTTAGCGACAATATAGTTTTCAGCATTTGATGCTCGCAGAGCTTCCGGATGTTAGAATCGTCGCGGGTTCAGCACGCAATTGTATTTTTCAACGAAACTAGGCTACTGATAAACAATGCGACGGAACTCGCGACATCGCGCAAAGTTTTTTTTTGCCGAGATTCTGCGGTGATGTAGGCCTCAACCCTGAAGATATCTGGCCCATTTTCGGCGTGGGGTCCCGACGAGAGCAGCACTGCCCAGAGCGGTGAGCAGCAGCGCTGAAGGCTCGGGAACGGAACTCGTCGACACAATCCACGAGGTCTCTACGCCGTTGAACGTGCCATCGCCCGAAATGACCGAGCCATCGTAGGAGATGCCACTGGCCCCGGTCAGATTCCAACCGCTGAGGTTTACGCCCAGCGTCGGCAGATAGGTGTTGAGATCCACGCTGCCGAGCGTCGAGGTCCACATGACCGCCCGGGAGCCGGTCGCCCCTATACTGACGCCGACGATCCGCGAGCCGTCGTAATTTACAGCGTTTGCATAGGAGCTGACCTCATCGTCGAAAAAGAGCGGAACGAGTCCGGTGGATTGAGTCCAGCGAAATGCGCCGATCACCGTGCTGAATCCCGGGAAACTTTGAGACAAGCCAACGACCGTCAGTCCATCACCGCTCACATTACTGGCCGCGGATCGGAAGAAACCGGGCTGGACCCCAAGATCCTGGTAGCCGCCCGCACTAGTGTAGCGGTAAGCTCGGTCGGCAGACGAAACCCCGCCCTGGTTGGCATTCGTTCCCACGATGACCGTACCATCGGCGCTGACGCTGGCAGCACCATACGTAAAGTCGAAACCTGGCGCAATCGGCAGGGCCTGCATCCCCGTGGCGGCACTCCAGGCAAAGGCGCGGAGCGTAGTCGCATCATTGGCCTGGCCCACGATGACCGAGCCGTTTCCGTTCACTTCACTGGCGATCGAAAAATTCCCGCCAGGCAGAAACCCCATGGCCACTACGCCCGACGCGGCAGTCCAGCGGAACGCCTCAGCGGTCGAATTCCCAAACGAACCGACGACGACTGAGCCGTCGGCGCTGACGCCATTTGCACTTGACGATAACGAGGCGTCACCAGGACCGATGTCCTGGACCCCCGTGCCGGCCGTCCAGCGGGCCGCGCGGCCAACTAAGTTCACCGTATCCTCCGCGACGCCAACGACGGTCGTGCCGTTACCACTAAGGGCGATTCCGTAGGTCTGGTCCCAGCCTGGGAAATTGCCGACGGTCGTAATTGCCGGAGCTGCGCTGGTGGCCGTTTTGGCCGCGCAGATCGAAGCGAACACAATCGCCGCAAACCGCAAGAAATTTCTGCTCATTGATTCCCTCTCCAGTAAAAGTCTTTTCTGTCGGTCTCTTGGGCAATCCGGCACCCACGAAAGCATCGCAGGGGGCGAGCTGGCTCACCAAGAACAATGCGACGGGATCGGCAACTTCGCGCAAAATATTCTTGCGGGCGAACTGCAAAGGCTCTATTGGCGGCGGCGGGGAGAAGAAAAGCGTCCGCGGCCGCCTAGGGAACGATCGTTACCTGGGCCGGATCCTCGAGGATGAGCTGCGGCCAGCCCGCATAGCGTGGATTCTGTCCGCCGTAGCGGAAAATCTTGCCCTTGATGCGCAAACGCGTCCCCGCGAGGGTGGCGGCTACATCGCCATTGAACGCCGCATCGAATTTGGGGCGGAAGTCTTTATACACGATCGCCATTATCGCCGGGCTGCGTGGCGTTTTGCCTTCAAAGAGAATCGTCATCACGTTTCCGGAGTTGCTCCACATGCAGGTGTGGACGTTTCCTTCCACGACAACTTCTTGGCCAATCTCGGCCTTCAATTTGTCGAATTCAGTAACGCTGGTGACGCCCACGGGCAGTGTGTCTGGAGTACGAGGCTGGTCGGGATCTGCGGGCCTTGCCTCGGGAGGAGACTGGGCTATCGGGTCTGTCGAAGGATCGGCCGCCAAGCACAGTTCGGCGTACCATTTGGGAATTTCTTGACGCGCCACCGCAAGGTCGAAGGATTGCCGAGCGGCAGTGTTATTGTCGCACATCCAGTGCGCGCGAGCCGCGAGTAGGGCGGGAATGCGTTCGCGTTCGTTCGAATTGCGCGCGGCGAGCACTTCGACCCAACTCCATAGCCCGAACGAGGCGTACAGGTCAGCGCGATTTAGCAGTGATGGCGACTGCGATTGTTGGCGTACCTTTTCGGGAAGCTGAAGATCGATCGTGCCGGTCCGAGCCGCGATAAGCTTCGTACTCTTAGGATTCGCCACAAGCG
>DASXPZ010000786.1:0-7116 GCA_036493275.1 Pirellulales bacterium | reverse complement strand
ATCGGCGAGCGCCGCGCGATCACTACCGACGAATCGATAGCCAACTCGTTCGGCGGAGACGTTCGCATCGGCGGAATCGGGCGGCGTCATGAGGCCACCTTGCGCAAGCGTCCACCCAAAAACGCGCCGCAAGCCGCGCCGACGCCGCCGTAAATCAATCCCGTAATGACCGAAACCGAGATCTTGTACGAGAGGTCAAAATCAAATCGCAACAGCGTCTTGTACATCTCGTATTGAGCAAGGAGCGAAACGCATTGGGCCAGTCCAATCGCCAAGCCGACGCGAATTGCAAAGCTCCACGTGACTTCTGGCAGCGCGCCCAACATATCGCGGATCGCTGGTCGCGCCGGGCCGGCCGTAACGCCGAGCACTGCCGCAAATAGCTCATGCAGCGCGATCGTCACCGCGATGAACAACAGCGACACCAGCCCGAGTTGCCCGTTGGTGATCGCGTTGAGGACAAAGACCGTGGCGAGCACCAGCGCCAACACGCCGGGCAGCGGGAGCAACGTCACGAGCGTCCCCAGCAACAAGCACGAGATCCCCTTGCTTCCCAGGCCGTCGATATAGAGGTAATAAGGACCAAGGACGACGCCGGCGACGATCCCGATCATTCGCGCGGCATATGCCACGGTGAATTGCATGCCGGCAATCATGGCGATGGTGGCCAGGCCGCCATTTCCGATGCGTCGCACGACTCGGTTCCAAGAGATCGCCAGCACGCCGGCCGTGGCCAGCGCGACAAAGAGCGAGGCCAGGACGAGCGTCGTGGATCGCCTCATGAGGGCCGTCGATTCGGCGTCTGCCGACGGCGAGCCGGGCTGATCGGTTTGCAGCGCCAGCGATTGCAGCACCAGTGGCACGGCGAATAACGCAAATCCGACCGCCCAGGACAACGTTACCCAGCTGCGCGAATTCACCCCTCGAATGATCTGGGACTGGCTGGCGGTGGACATAAGGGCGATTCGCTCGGGTCAATGAATTAGGGCGACTGGAATCGCAGGGTAGGGCGCCTGCGCCCACCCACTTGGAAGGCCAGAATTGCGCAAATGCTAGGTGAAATAACTCGTTCGTAGTGAAATTTTTGTCGCGCCCCCTACCGTCGCATTTTGGCCATGTTATAAAAAAAGGCCCCCCGCAAGAGCGGCGCAAAGGCGTTGCTGGCTGGAGGTTTGTCAGCTTAGCGGTCCGAGAATCTTCGCTCCAGTAGTCGCAGGAATTCACGTCATGCCCGAGGCGTCTAATATCAAGTTGGCGATGGCCGAGCCGGACATCGCCGTTCTCACGTTCGACGCGGCCGACAAAGGGGCCAACGTCCTCTCGCGCCCCGTCCTGGAAGAACTGGAGCGGCATCTTAACGATCTCGAAAAACGCAAAGACCTGAAGGGTCTGATCATCGAGTCGGCCAAGCCAGGCGTCTTCATTTTCGGCGCCGACGTCCGCGAGTTCGCGGCGGCCAAGAATATCACGCATGCGCAGACGATTGAAATGGCGACCCGCGGTCGAAAGCTGTTTCAGCGGCTGTCGCGCTTCCCCTGCGTGACGGTCGCGGCGATCGACGGCGGTTGCTTTGGCGGCGGCGCCGAGCTTTCGTGCTGGTGCGATCGACGCGTTATGTCGAACAGCCCTAAAGCCCAAATGGGCTTCCCCGAAGTGAAGCTCGGCATTTATCCCGGCTGGGGCGGCACGGCCCGCGCACCGCGGATTATCGGCCTGGGGAACGCCGTGGAGATGGTCACCAGCGGCGAGAACGTCGACGGCGCCGCGGCCTATCAGATGGGTCTCGCCTCGGACGTGGTCGCCAGCGACAAGCTCCGCACGGCCGCCATTCATTTGATTCGCGCTGAAAACAAATCGCAACAATACCTGAAAGATCGCAAGGTCTGGGACGCGCCAATCGTGATCAGCGACACCGAGTTGTCCTTCCTCGGCATCACGGCCAACGGCTACATCCAGCAACAGACCAAGGGGCAATACCCCGCGCCCATTTTGGCCCTCGACGTCATGCTTGGCGAAGCCGGCATGGATATCGACGCCGCCTGCGACGCCGAGGCCGAGGGCTTTGCCACGCTGTTTGGCTCGCCGATCAATCGCTCGCTGCTGAATATCTTCTTCCTGACGGATCGCAACAAGAAAGAGACGGGCGTCGGCAACGCGAGCGTCAAGCCGAAGCCGATCCACACCGTGGGCATATTTGGCGCCGGGATCATGGGCGCCGGCATTGCCGCGGCCTCGCTGCGGAAGGACATGGCGATCACGATCACGGACGCTCTGCCCAAGTCGCTCGCCGGCGGCGTGCAAAAGGTGCTGGAAGAGGTCGCATTCAACAAGGCAACGCGCGGCGCCGATCCGCAGCGGATGCTCAAGTACGCGCCGCTGGTCAACGCCACCACGACCGACTCGGAATTCGGCCAGTGTGACCTGATTATCGAAGCGATCATCGAGAAGCCCGAGGCCAAGCAAGCGCTTTACGCCCGGATCGAACCGCTACTGAAGCCGGATTGCATCCTGGCTTCGAACACGTCGGCTATTTCGATCAATCGCCTGGCCGAGGGCTTGAAGCGCCCCGACAAGTTCTGCGGAATCCACTTCTTCAACCCAGTGCGGAAGATGCCGCTGGTCGAAATCATCCGCGGCGCCCAGACGAGCGATGAGACGATCGCCACCGCCGTGGCTTACGCCAAGAGCATCGGCAAGTCGCCGATCGTCGTCAACGACGGGCCCGGCTTCCTGGTCAACCGGCTGCTACTGCCGTACATGACTGAATCGCTGGAGTTGCTTCGCGAGGGGGTCGAGATCAAAAGCGTCGAGCGCGCCGCAAAAAGCTTTGGCATGCCGATGGGCCCGATCACACTGTACGACGTCGTCGGGCTCGACACCTGCTACCACGCCGGCGCCGTGATGAAAGAAGCCTTCCCGGATCGCGTGGTCGAATCGCCGATTCTCACCGCCATGGTCAAGGCCGGCCGCATCGGTCAGAAGGCGGGAGTCGGATTCTTCGCCTACGGCGGTAAAGGACAAGGAACGCCAGACCCCACGCTGGCCGACGTCATTGGCCCGCACGTGGGCGCCAAGCAAAAGATGTCCGACGAGCAAATCCAGCACCGGCTCTTTTTGCCGATGGTGCTCGAAGCGACGCGGATCCTGGCCGAGAAGAAGGTCGCGGCGCCGCAAGACGTTGACCTGGGGCTGATCTTCGGCACCGGTTTTCCGCCTTTCAAAGGGGGCCTCCTCTTTTGGGCAGACACGCTCGGCGCCGCCAAGATCCTGGAACTGCTCAAGCCATTCGAAGGACTGGGCGAACGCTACAAGCCAACCCCCATGCTGCTCGACCTGGCAAAGAGCGGCAAAGGATTTTACGGCCAAGGCAAATGAGGTAGGGCCACGGGAGCTAAGCGTCGCAGCGAGTAGCGCTCAAGGAAACCCAAACAGATTCCAATCCAGCAGATTCAACCACCAGTTCCGGCCAGCCGCGCCGGAGAGTGTCGAGGAGACGTTCGAGCCATGAAACAAGCCTATGTTGTCGACTGCGTGCGAACCCCGGTAGGACGCGCCCACAAAGACAAAGGGGTCTTTCGCGAGGTCCGCTCCGATGACCTGGCGGCCACCGTCGTGCGAGCGCTCATCGACCGCACCGGAATCGATCCGAACGAGATCGAAGACGTCGTGATGGGCAATACCCAGCAGCAGGGTGAGCAAGGTTTCGACGTCGCGCGGATGGTCGGCCTGTTGGCCGGGCTGCCGCTCGAAACGGGCGGAACCACGGTCAATCGCCTCTGCGGATCGAGCCTGCAAGCCCTTAACCAAGGCGCGCACGCCATTGTCGCCGGGGGCGAGGACGTGCAGATTGTCGGCGGTTTGGAGCACATGCACCATATCCGCATGGACAAAGACATCGACATCAACCCCAAGCTCTTCCATCGCACGTCGAAGGGCGCCTTGATGATGGGAATCACCGCGGAATTTCTGGCCCAAACGCAAGGCATCTCGCGTGAAGAGCAAGACGCCTTCGCCCTGCGGAGCCATCAACTCAGCTCCAAGGCGCACGCCAACGGTGAGTTCCGCAAAGAGATCGTGCCGACTTGGGGCCGCGACGAAGCGGGCGAGCGCGTCCTGGTCGAAGTCGATCAATGCGTCCGCGCGGACGCCACCATGGAATCGCTCGCCGCGCTCAAGCCGGCCTTTATGCCGGGCATGGGAACCGTCACGGCCGGCAATAGCTCGCCGTTGAACGACGCCGCCGCGGCCCTGCTGATCATGTCGGGCGAAAAGGCGAAAGAGCTGGGTCTCAAGCCGCTGGTGCGCGTGGTGGCCACGGCCATCGTGGGCGTTGATCCGGCGGTGATGGGAACCGGCCCTGTGCCGGCGACTCAAAAAGCGCTCAAGCGCGCCGGGCTGAAGCTCTCGGATATCGACGTTGTCGAGCTCAACGAGGCCTTTGCGTCGCAAGCCCTGACCTGCATTCGCATGCTCGGGCTCGATGCGGATAAGGTCAATGTGCGCGGCGGCTCGATCGCCATCGGGCACGCCCTGGGCGCCAGCGGCGCGCGGATCGCCACTACGCTGATTCGCAACATGGTCGATCGCAACGTCAATTTGGGTCTGGCCACGATGTGTATCGGCGCCGGGCAAGGTATCGCCACCATCTTCGAACGGGTTTGACGCATAACGCCATGAGATTAACCGAAAAGCAGGCTTCGACGGTCGTCCAGATGTGGGTCGCGCGCGTACGGGACGACGCGGACAAAACAGGCATGCTCGTCAAGCGAGACGGCCAGTACCAACCTGTCACTTGGGGCGAAATCGGCCGCGAAATTCGCCGCATCGCCGCCGTGCTGGTGTCGCTTGGAGTGGCGCCGGGCGATCGCGTGGCGCTGCTTTCGAAGAATCGCTATGAGTGGGTCCTGGCCGACGCCGCCATCCAAATGGCCCGCGGAGTGAATGTTCCCATTCACGCCTCGCTCTCGGGTCCTCAAGTCAGTTATCAAATCGTTGATAGCGAATCGAAAGTGGTCATCATCTCCGGCCCCGATCAGGCCGAAAAACTGCAAGATGAGACTTCCAAGTTCAACAAGTCGGTCAAGTTCGTTTCATTCGATCCCTGCCCGGCGCTGGGCGATTTTCCGGTGGCGCTGCTGTCGGACCTGGTGGCCAAGGTCGATGACAAAGTGGCCGAGAGGATCGAGCAAGAAGGCGCCGACAAAGTCAAGCCGGACGACCTGGCGACGATCATCTACACCTCGGGCACGACAGGCGAGCCGAAGGGCGCCATGCTGACGCAGGGAAACTTGACGTCGAACACGTTCGCCATGATGTCGACCGTTGAGCAACAGGAAGACGACCTTCGGCTTTCGTGGTTGCCACTGAGTCATATCTTTGCCCGCACGTGCGATCTCTACACCTGGATTGCCACGGGCATCGTCATGGCGCTGGCCGATAGTCCCGAGGCGAGCATCGGCAACTGCCAGGAAGTCCATCCCACGCTGATCAACGGCGTGCCGTACTTTTTCGATAAGTTGCACCGCTTTTTGATCTCGCAGAATCTGCAAAACACGCCCGGCGCCTTGCAGGGCCTGCTCGGCGGTCGCGCCCGGTTGTGCGGTTCGGGCGGGGCGCCGCTGGCCGATCACACGCATCTGTTCTTCAAGGAGCAAGGAGTCTTTATCTCGCAAGGTTACGGACTGACCGAAACCTCGCCGACGATTTCGACCGGACGCCTGTCCGACACCAAGGTCGGCACGGTTGGCCGGCTGGTCCCCGGCGTGCAAGTAAAGATCTCGTCAGAAGGAGAAATCCTCACCAAGGGCTCGCACGTCATGCGCGGCTATTGGAAACGGCCCGACGCCACGGCCGAAGTCATCAAGGACGGCTGGTTCCACACGGGCGATCTGGGAGAGCTCGATCCCGAGGGTTACCTGAAGATCACCGGCCGCAAGAAGGAATTGATTGTCACCAACGCCGGCAAGAATATCGCGCCGATGAATCTCGAAGCGCTCCTCTCGCACGATCCGCTGATCGCGCAGGCGCTGGTGATCGGCGATCGAAGGAATTATCTCACGGCCCTGATCGTGCCGAACCCGGAGCCGCTGATGGCGGCGATCAAGGAACTCGAGATCCCGGTGAAGAGCGTCGCCGAAGCGCTCGAAGATCACCAGGTCCGCGAGCTCTACGCCGCCCACATCGCTCAGCGCCTGGCCGACGTTTCGCACTATGAGCAGGTGCAGAAATTCACCTTGCTGGCCAAGCCGTTCACGGTCGAAAATCAGCAGATGACGCTGAAATTGTCGCTCCGCCGCAAGGAGATCGAGTCGGCTTACGCCAAGGAGATCGAGGCCATGTACGCCCCGGCTTCGGTTGCCGCCACGGCAAAGTAGCGATCTCGCCGTTCTACCGGCACGGCCCGACGCCATGCTGCCCCTTTGCCGATAACTCGGAATCTACAGGCCGATCGTCGCCGCCGTTGGGACGCATTCGGTGAATTTTGGGTGGCCGGCTGCGGTTAAAACGTCGCGAGACGCGCCGCCGCAAGGTTGCTCTTTTGTCACACTGTAGGGGGGCGCCGGGGAGTGGCGTTCTCAAATGGAGTAAACTACAATAACAGCCCGGCTGTGGCGGCCGGAAAACCTGATGTTCCTGGTATTTCATGCCAATTGGGACGTTGCGCGCCGAAGGCCGGCCGCCATGCCAAGGGCGATCACTAATCGAGGGGATCGAAAATGAACAGTCGTGCGGTGGAAACGGATCCGGAAGTAAAAAAGGGCGCCGGGACAAACGGCCATGGAGCGCCGGAGACAGAGAAGGCGTCATTCGCCGAAACAGCCCTCAAGCTGGGCGGCAAGAGCGAAGAGGAAGCCCGGCGCACCGGTGCGATCGACAAGGCCGACGACCAGGTCGAGGACTTGTTTGCTCCGCAGTACCAGACCGTGGCCAGTCCTGCCCACCGCGCCGTTTGGGATGACGAAGTGCCGGTCGACTTGTTTGTCAGCACCACGCCCCAGACTCCTCCTCAGGTCGCCAAGGTAATGGAAGATTCGCTGGCGCTCGTCAGCCGCCACGTCGCGGCCGGCACGGTGCTCAACGAAGCCAAACGCGGCATCTCGCCGACAGTGCTCAAGG
>DASXPZ010000785.1:0-3897 GCA_036493275.1 Pirellulales bacterium | reverse complement strand
GAAAGGTTTCCCGCAGCTTCAAGAGCACTACGCGATGCTTGGCGTGCCAGACCGCGTCACGGCCAAGGTCATGACGCAGTTCGGCCACAACTACAACTTTGTCAGCCGCGAAGTGATGTACCACTTCTTCAACAAGCACCTTGCGCTGGGGCTCGACGAGCCGGTCATTGAAGAGGATTACAAGCCGCTCACAACCGCCGAGCTGACCGTATGGGACTCTGATCATCCCCGGCCCGCTTCCGGCGGCGATTACGAGCGATCGCTGCTACGCACGATGACCGAGGCCTCGGATCAGCAGTTGGCCCAGTTGGAACCGAAAGATGCCGCGTCCCTGGCCGGCTTTCGCGAGATCGTCGGCGGCGCGTTCGACGTGATCGTGGGTCGCTCCTTGCCGGCGGCCGACTCGGTGCAGCTCAAGTCCGTGGGCGAAGAGTCGAAAGGCGATTACACGCAGTCCAAGGCCGTGTTGCGCAACGTGCCTCACGAGGAAGAAATCCCGCTCGTGATCCTGCACCCCAAAAAATGGAACAAGCGCGTGGTGATTGTGCTCGACGAAGCGGGAAAATCGGCCTTGTTCGATGCCGAGGGCAAGCCGCAAGCGCTGGCAACCAGTTTGCTGGCGGCCGGGTCGGCCGTGATTGCGCCCGACTTGCTGTACCAGGGCGAGTTTCTGGCCGACGACAAGCCGCTTGAACAATCGCCCAAGGTCGAGAATCCGCGCGAGTTCGCAGGCTACACGCTTGGCTACAACCCAGCGCTATTTGCCCAGCGCGTACACGATGTGCTCACGCTCATCGCGTTTGGGAAAGCTTACAGGGGAGAAAACCCGAGCGTCGATCTGCTGGGGCAGGGGCCGGCCGCCGCTTGGGCCGCGGCCGCCAGGGCTCAAGCGGGCACCGCGATTTCGCGACTCGCAATCGACACACGCGGATTTCGCTTTGCGAAACTGGGCTCCACGCGCGACGTCAATTTGCTGCCTGCGAGCGTGAAATATGGTGACCTGCCCGCTCTGTTGGCGCTCGGCGCGCCCGGTGAGCTGTGGCTGGCGGGCGAAGCTGAAGCCGCTCTTCCGCTTGCGCGGGCTACGTACAAAGCGGCCGGCGCCCAAAACAATTTAGCCACCGAAGCATCGCCCGCGAACCAGCAACACGCGGTGAAGTGGCTCGCGCGACCTGGGAACGAGCGGTAGAGCACACACTCTAGATCGCGCGAGCACGTAGGCCAGAGATCGCGTTAATCTAGCGGCCGAACTCCCGACGCGATCTGTCCGATCGGCTCGCATTGGGCGCCGCCGTGTGAATCCACAGCGCCACCAGCGCCTCGAGTTGCTCATCGATGTGGCGCTCGAAGGCAGCGAACGACTCGCTCTCAGCTATGACCAATTCCGCATCCTCGTAAAACGCGGCCGATCCAGACGAAAGATTGTCGTGAGCCATCGTTGCCTCCTGGGCTTGGCCAGCCCGAGTTCCGCCGCCGAAATTGATTCGGAAACTTGTCAGTCGCTTATTGCAAACGGCGCTCCACACACGCGGAAAAACTTTTTAGCCGTCTGTAGTACGTGACACGCAGCTTGCCAGTTCGGGTTCGCGCGGGTTTTGCGGGTGTGCCGGCCCGAATTTCCCGTGAAATTCGTGTGCAGCGGGGGCAGCCGAGCGGTTGAGCACTAATCGGTCTCTGCTGCTCATTCGCTATCCAAGTGGGGTTATTTGCGAAAAAATCGCGTGCGGCGGTTGACGTTCCGCCCTACACAGCTAGGCGGAGAACGGCCCCGCTTGTTACAGAAATGCAGCGCGGGCGATGCGAAAAATCACATCGGCGCAGCTTGTTCGGTGCTGCGGAGGTCCAGCGAAACGCCTGGAATTCCCACAGGCGGCCAGAGAACTCACTCGCCCGACGGAAGCTCGTCGGCTGAAATCTTGCCGTCGCCGTTCTTGTCGAGCTTTCGCAGCGCGCTTGCCGCTTCGGCGATTTCTTCGGCCGAAAGCTGGCCGTCGCCATTGGCATCCAGCAATTTCAAGAGCGGCGCTGGCCCACGCGGCGGCGCACTCGCTTCTGGGCCCTGCGGCCGGCTGGCCATGAACTCCTCGAGCGTGAGCGATCCGTCGCCGTCTTTGTCTCCCCGGCGGATCAGCCGCTCGACAAACGCGCGCCGCTCCTCGGGCACTTCATTGGCCGTGAGCTTGCCATCGGAATTGCGGTCCAGCCGCCGGAACAATCGCGCCGGATCGGGCTGGGCACCCGGTTTGGCGTCGCCGGTTAGCGCGCCGCGCGCCATCCCGGTGGCGCGAATGAACTCGGCTTGGTTGAGGGCCCCATCGCCATCCCGATCGCCTCGGGCGATGAGCTGCTTGAACCGCTCGCGCCTCGGTTCGGGAACTTCGTCTGGCGTGACCTTGCCATCCCGGTTGGCATCCAAGCGGCGAAAGAGCCGCTCGGGCGTCGGGCCGCCCTCGGGCCGCCGAGGCCGGCTTGGCTCTTCGCTCGCCGGGGGCGAGTCTACGCTCGGCTTCAATCCGGCTGAGAATTCTTCGGCGCTCAGCTTGCCGTCATTGTTTTTGTCGCTCGTGCGTAGCAGTCGCTCGAACAGCCGCTTCCGGTCGGCCGGAAGCTCGTCTGCGGACAATTGTCCGTCCTTATTGGCATCGAGCCGCCCGAAGAGTTCGGCTGGATTGGCTTCATCGGCTGGCTCGGCACTCACGGCGTGAGCCGCCAAACCAAGAATCGCGATGGCGCTACAGAGCAAGCAAGCCGCACGCATGGCAAAAGTCCCTTCCGAGCTAGCAGAGGCACAAGGCAGTCAATCTAACCCGCCCAGGCATGGCTAAGTTCCGCAGTCCGGCTCCGCCAGGGCGCTTTTGGTCGATAACCCACGCGAACCCCCCGGCCCGAATTCGCACGCTCGCCCCCAATTTGTGCTGGCGCTGTGGCTGCAATTGACCGCCCCTGGCTAATTTCTATAATCCCCGCCGCGAGGAACACGGAGATCGGGCTTGTTCGAAAAAGTCGCCCGAGTTGCCGTTTTGCAACAGCAGGCGGCCCTTGTGGCTATTTTGAAACCCATATCCGTCCGCCAAAAGGGGTTCGCGGCATAAGTCGTACACCGGCAAACAGCTTAGGAGCAAAACAAACCAGGCACTTGAGTTTCGCTTAATGTCGCGCGGCCGCCGGGTCGATACTAAGAGTGCTGAAAAACCGCGCTCGCGAGGTCGATCCCCTGACATGGAATGCGGCGCCGGCAAGCAACTGTAATTGAGAGGACGTTAACGACCGCTACAGCAGCGTGCTGATTCCACGAGGTTCGTTGGACCCAACAAGTCACTCCTTGGCCTATCGGCCGGGTCCTGTCGAACAAGCGAATCAGAACTGTCGCGACTCCGCACGTGATTCTCAACCGGCGAAATTCCAGTTAATCATTTTTTGATTGGCCGATCCGGCGCCGATTGTCGCTGACCTTGTTTGTGTCAGCTCAATCAGCGTTAGACACACGCCAGGGGAGAGTACCATGCACATTTACGGACCTTCGCAGATTCACGGCGCACAAAGTGTCGCCGGCCCTCACTCGACTCGTGCCACGCAAGCGCCTGCCGCGCCCGAGCCCGCCACGATCGACGACCGCTTGGATATTTCCGAGGCCGGTCAAATCGCGGCCCGTCTGGCTGATGTGCCTGACATCCGCGCCGACCGCGTGGCAGAGTTGCGCAGCGCAATCCTCAACGGCACCTATGAGACCGAACAAAAGTTGAGCACGGCGCTCGACCGGCTGCTGGACGAGATCGCCTAGAACCGCAGCATCGCGCCCGCCACCGGCGGCTCAATCTGGTAGCGATACAAGCCGCTCGAAAGGGCGGCTTTTTTATGCGCCACAGGCTTGCTCCGCCTGGTGGGCATGCTGTGCAA
>DASXPZ010000784.1:0-6344 GCA_036493275.1 Pirellulales bacterium | reverse complement strand
CCCAAGATCAGGTTTCCGGTCCGCGCCATGTAATAGCGCTTGGGCGCCTGGCGACGAAAGACCTCGTTCTTGAAATTCAGCGTGCCTCCCAGCGACGGATTCATCAGCAAATACTGCCGCAGCGTAATCAGGTGCCCTTCCAGCCGAGAAGCGCGGTAGGGCATCTCGACGACGGTCATTTGCGGATGGTCGAACTCGCGCAGGAAGTACTCTTCGGGGGCGTCCGGTTTGACGATGATCAATTGCGTCCCAGACGCCAGCAGATGCTCGGCCGTGCTGGAGCGCAGCAGCATCCGCGCCTGAAAGCCGTGCGTGATGTTGAACAGAATCGAAGTCACAGCGCTGTCTCTCGTATGAGGGCGGTCGCAGAGTAATGCGTCTCGGCGGACGCCAATCAGGAAATCTTTTTCAACCAGATCGAGCTGGAAGGGTTCACATCCTGGTCGGTCGGCGGATAGGCCGGCAAGACGCGGCGCAAGCCTGCCTCGTCATGGTGACGCCAATAAGGAAGGGAAAGTTGCACCTTGAAGGCGCTATTGAACGCCAGGAAGGCCTGCGTGAACATTGCTTCGGTCCAAAACCGGGGCCAGACCGTGCCGAACAGCCAATAATCCGCCGGATACGGCACATTATAGGGGAAGGGAACGTCATGAATATGGACCGTAACGCCCCGATTGAGCTGCGGCAGAACTTCCAGAAACAAGTACGGCACGTCCCCGTCGATCCGCACAATGTGCGACGAATCGATAAACAGCACGTCGTTCTCTTCCAACGTCTGAAAGTTGGAGAGCGCGACGTCCTGCACCTCGCTGACGATAATCTTCGACACGCCCTCGGTTTCGAGCAGCTTGGCGTAAGGATACGGTTCGACGCAGGTAATTTCGAGCGGCGAGCCTTCCGCCCGATTGCGTGCCGCCGCCAACGTGCAGTAATACGTCGACAAGCCGGAGCCGACTTCCAGATAACGGCGCGGCTTCAGGTCGCGCAGCATGTAATACTGCGCGCGCGCGTCGAACGGAGTGTAGCCCGGTCCGAAACCGATTTGGGCCAGCTCATTGTACGTGGGGAGCGCGTCGAACTCGGCCCCAAATTGCGCGTGCAAGCGCTCGAACCGGCTACGCGTACCATCTAGATCAATGTCGACGCCAGCCAATGATGATGGACGATTCCAGCGAGCTTTCTTGCGCTCCAAGTTGGCCAACACCGGCAGCGGCGAGTACATATCCGACGCCTGGGCAACATTCAGATCGAGCCAACCGGCCGTCTTCAACAGGCCACGCACCGCGGCGCGACGACAGCGCCGCATCGTAGCCCGCAGCGAATCACGGGCCGCTGAGGGGACAATCGTCTTGACCACCGCCCGAAGCGGATTTGCTCGAACTGGACGTGGAACAACCGACGTCGTTGAACTGGGCGCGGCCGGCGAAAGATCAGGCTGGGTTGGGTTCATAGAAATGTCGCGGTGGATAACCGAGGAATCAAGCGGAAGGTTAGCACGAACGCCCACATCGATGGGCTCGTATTGAAACAAAGCAAATCATGAAGGAACGATCGGAGCAACAGGTGCTGTTCACAGTGCCACGCCGCCGGCGCTTGCCTTCTGCGGGTTGTCAGGAGACGCTCCCTTTCGCCCGCGAATCGTAACGCTATCGAGGAGCGAAGCCGACGAAAACAAGATCAGATCAACCTCGACTTCCTGCGCTCCGCACAGCGTTCGCAGCGCGGCGAGCGACGGCTGGGCGAGGTCGCGAAACTGGCCGTCTTTCAGCACCAGCATTCGCGGGAAGCGGTCGCTGATCTCCAAAAGAAAAGCGTCTGGATCGGCGCCCGACTTTCGCAGCAGAGTGCTGTTGAATTCGATAATCCCGACCAGTCCCTTGCAGCGACCGAACAACCGTCGCATGCCGCGGAGCACGAAGACTTCGTAGCCTTCGACGTCGACTTTAAACACGACGTTTCGCGTGGCGAGATCTTCATCGGTGAGCTGGTCGAAGAACGAGTCGACGGTGACCGTCGGCACTTCGCACGCCTGACTCGCGTCATCTTCATCGCGCAGCACGGCCGAACTGCGACCGGACGACGTTGGATCGACGTAGAATGTCGCGGCGGGCCCGGCCCGATCGGAAGCCAGGGCAAACGCCAGGCGGATTTGGGCCGAGTTCGGATGGTCGGCAGCCGATTTTTCTAGCCAGCCGCGCAGCGCCGGGTTGGCCTCAACGCCGAGCAGGATCGCCCCCGCCGTATACTTCTCGTCGAACAGGAATTCTCCGTAATTCAAACCGACGTCAATCACGATCATAGGCTGCAAGCCGCGGATCGCTTGGTGCCAGATGGCCTTCGTGTCAGGCTGTCCGGCGGCCTGGTGTTTGAGGACGCCACGCCCGCGCGGCTCGCGACGATCGACGTGCAGCGTGTTTCCGCTGTGAGGGAGTCGCAGTTTGGTGGGGCGAAACGTGCCATAGGCGCGGTAAAACGCCACGCCGTCGATCAGCGCGCGCACCCGCGGCAGGTCGAGCACCATTCGCCGCAGCTTTTTGAGGTAACTCATCTCATCGTGCCGGTGTTGGCTTGTCCAGCAGTGAATCGTCCTTCAGATTATCGCCACCAGGCAAATGGATTCCCGCGCAGCGAGGCGTGCAAAGCGAGTCGCTTCTCGCCCGGCTCGCCGAGCAGTCGACGATGATAGCCGTGCGTGTCGGCGACGACGAGCGTGTTTCGCTGCACGGCGAAGACTTTTTCCGTCAGGCCCAGGTCCTCAAGCTCCTGCGGCGTGATCCGCCGCGAGCCCGCGTTGCCGTTGCAGCTCTCGCGGTAGATGTAGCCCAGCGCCTTGGGAGTAATCCCGCGCGAGCGGTTTACGTAGACCAACGGCGCGCTGACCGGCGTGACGTCGGTCAGGTAGAGCCAGGCTTTGTGCGTAGAGAAGAAAATGTCGCTGTGCAACTTCGTTTCGGGATCTTCGATCTCCTGGTTCTGCCCTTGCTCCAGGCTTTCGATCGCCTTGTGGCAGTGGTCGTACGCGTTGGGGGTTCGCTCGACCGCCGTGAAGATCGCGCGGAGCCGTGGGTCGTCGTAAAACCTCTTCAGCTCTCCCGCAATGGGGGTTTCGCGTTGCGTCAACACGCGGAGCGTGTTGGGGCCGTGATGGATTTCTCGGACGAGCGACTGCTCGCGCTCCATCAGTTCGTAGGTCCGGCGGGTGACGTCTTCGAGCGCTTCGGGAGACAGAAAATTGGGGATCGTTACAGACCCCTCGTCGCGAAGCGTGGCCACGTACTCGGCGACCGATGGATCGACCTTCGGCGCGCGCAGATTGTAAAGGGTCCGCGCCAGCACCGTCCGCGCCACCTGGGCCCCCATGCGATTCATGACGCGGCTGTTGATGACCTTGTCGGCGCTGAAAAATCGCACCAGGTTGTTTTGCGAGAGACCCATATTGCAAGTCCTCCTACGAAATCAAAACGGCCCGCTGAGGTAGATTCTTGAAGTTGTCGGCTCGGTGGAAAGCGGCAGGGCTACTAGGCTCGCCGGCCGGGCGCCAAGGTCCGGAGCTGTTGGAAGAACCAGTTCAAGTCGGCCCCCGAAATGCCGAAAAGGTTTGGCCGTCGCGACAGATCCGCTAAGGAAAACATATAGACCGCCGCGGCGCCGGTCGCCAGGTAGCCGATCGTCGACGTCAGAGCGGCCCCATTCATTCCGAACTTTGGAATCAGCACGAGGCCAATCAATACGCTCACCAGGGCGCCGACCGCGACCAGCAGGCTCGAGCGGCCTGGCTGCCCCGACCCCGAAAGGAACTTAGTCACGATTTTTGCGGTCGTCATGGCAACCGTTCCCGGCAGCAGGATCAGCATCGGCCAGACGGCGTCGATGAACAGTTCAGTGTAGGCTAGCCGAATTAGCCAGTGCGCTGACACGGCCAGCGCGATCGCCGCCGCGATCATCCCCATCAACAATACCCGATGCACCCGGCAGGCAAGTTCGGCCCGGTCGTCGATCGACGGTGTTCCCACGATGCGATTGAACAGCACGAAGGACATCGAATCGGGCACGAACCACAACAACTCCGACAGCGTCACGGCCACGCTATAGACTCCCAGCGTGGCGTCGGTGGCAAACAGGCTGAGCGCCGCCTGATCGAAACGAAGATTAACCCGCCCGGCGAGATCGCCTCCCCAGGCTTTCACGCCATATCGCATGCTCTCGCCCAAAAACTGCGGATGAAACGTCAGTCTCGGTCGATAGCTCGGGACGACCGCCACCATCAGGACGATCAAGGCCAGCACGTTTGCAGTTACGAACCCTGCGACGGCGCCGGGCAGTCCCCAGCGGAACACCACGACGAAGAACAGCAGCATGGCCGAAGAGAGGATCGGCATCGCCAGCGTAATCGCATTGTTCAGCGCGAATCGAGAATCGCCCAGCAACAACCGAGTCATCATCAAAAAAGCGCCCTGCACCGGAAGCAACAACAGCGCCGGGATCATCAGCGACGTATCGATCTCGCTCGCCGTTACGCCCAGCAGATCGAATCGCCAGAGCGAGCCCAAAATCAGCGCGGTCAATAGGCCTTGTGTAACCCCGACCAAAAAGCATGTGACAAAAACGTCTCGCACCGCGTAACGTCCGCTCGACACAAAGTAGATGATAGACGCGCCGAAACCAAAGGATAACCAGGGAAGGTAAAACGAGCCGAGCAACCCCACAAAGACGTAGCTCCCTTTGCTCGCCGGCCCCAGCACTCGCGTCACGATGACCCCGACAATGATCGTCAGCGGCAGCGAGATCAGCTTGGTGATCAAGATTCCCAGCGTCGAGCGGGCGGACGACGCGCGTGGTTTGGCGGGCGTCGGCCCCCCCTGAGGATTAGGGAGTGGTGAAGGTTCCTCTTGGGACATGGGAGATCGGTTTCTAGTCTTTCAAATCCTGCTTGACTGATTCTTCAGGCGTCTGGCGCCGCCCACGCATGCAACCAATGGGGGGGTGAAAGCGGGCGATTTGGCGATAATGTACGGCCGTGGATTGCCGCCAGCATTACGTTGCAGAATAGTAATCTGCAACAAATGGCCGACTGTGCAAATCGATTTGAATCTTAGGAATGCAATGGTACGATGATTGAAAGTGGTCCGCGGGGGGAACTCAGGTTTGACCTTGCAAGATGGGATATGAGCTATGAGACATTTATTTGCTCTGGTCGGCGTTGGCGTGGTCATGCTGTGCGTCTCTACGAACGCGAACGCGCAGATGGGATTGCGACCCAAGGTTACAACCCCTAAAGCTCAACGCTCTTACAGCGCCCCGAGTCAGAATAACGTCACCGCCATGAATCGCGCTTATACGCGCAAGCCGTCGGTGAGCCCTTACCTTAATCTGCTTAACGGCGGCGATCCCAACCTCACGAACTATCAGTCGATGGTTCGCCCGATGGTGAATCAGAACCGGGTCAATGCTCAGCAAAACGCGCAGATCAATCGGTTGGAAGCGAAACCGCCGACCTCGGGCAATGCTGGAAGTGAATCGATGCGTTCGACTGGCCACCAGGCGACGTATCGAAATTACTCCCACTTCTATCCCAACCTGCGCTAGTTGTTCGTCGAGCTTGCTGCTTTGAGCGCCCACGATCGAATGCGATTTTTCGCCTACGCGCGTCACTGCACAAAGCGCCGGTGAGCGAGGGCAGCCTGCCATCGACCGCGGCGCGAATTGGCGTCTCTCAAAGTGGCTCAACCTGACAATCGTCGAGCAGCACCGAGGCGCCGCGCTGCAGAAAATTGACCGCCACCAACAAGCGCGTCTCATTCGCGCGGCGGATCACCACGCCTTCCATCCCCAGGAAGGCCCCGGATCGGACGCGCACCGGGCGGCCAGCGTCGAGCCGCGCCTCGGGGGTTAGGGGCTCGCCACAGGCTATCAACTGCTGGATGCGCCGCAGATCGTCTGCCAATTGCCGGCCATCAGGGACTTCCAGGCAGCGTGAGACACAGTTGGAAGTCATGGCCGCGTAGCGCTCAGCCCCGGCGCCATACAAAAAGACGTAGCCGGAAAAGAGCGGCACGTGCGAAACGCGCACTCGTCCTGACGGCGCCCGCGACCGCTTCGGCACGACCGGCGCATAAAACGACAGGCCATGCGTCCGCAGGCGACGCATCAACTGCTTCTCACGACGCGGCAGGCTGTACAGGGCCCACCAGCGCGCCTCGGTCTCCTCCTCGATCGATGCGCGATCGAAAAGGTCGGGCGGGAACAGGCTGATTTCTGGGGCAAGAATGGGCATGCGATTATTTTGTTTTGGGAGACAGCGGCGTTGAGTCGTTTCCAAGTTCCGCGCGCACTCCGTTCCCGTG
>DASXPZ010000783.1:0-4474 GCA_036493275.1 Pirellulales bacterium | reverse complement strand
GTCGGCGAGCGCCGCGCGGGTTTCCATGTCCTGTTCGCGGCATTCCAGACCGAGGGCGCCTTGACCGATCGCCGGCAACATCAAAGGCGGCGTCAGCCGCTCGGTAATCCGCTCGGCCAGTCCCAATCGCGCGAGACCGGCTTCGGCCAGCACGATCGCTTCGAACTCGCCCTCTTCCAGTTTGCGAAGCCGCGTGTCGACGTTGCCGCGGATGTCGTGCATCGCCAGGTCGCGGCGCGCATGCCAGAGCTGCGCCCGGCGGCGGAGACTCCCGGTCCCGATCTTGGCGCCCGTCGGCAGTTCGGCCAAGGGCGCGCCGCCGCGCGAAACCAGCGCGTCGGCTGTCGGCGCGCGCTCCGGCGTGGCCGCAACGATCAACCCGGCGACATGCTCGGTCGGCAGATCCTTCAGGCTATGCACGGCCATGTCGATCTCGTCGGCCAGCAGCGCTCGTTGCAGTTCCTTGGTGAAGAGCCCGTCGCCGCCGATCGCCCCGAGCGGCTGCGCTTGATCCGCGTCTCCGCGCGTGACGATCGGCACGAGCAACACGTCGGCTCCCCGCGCGCGGAGCGCCGAGGCGACCCATTCCGCCTGCCAGCGGGCCAGCGCGCTGCGGCGCGTGCCAATGCGAAACGTCTTTGATGTCGAGGGAGAAGGCACTTCAGGCTTTTGCAAAAAAGTCGCGGCTTGATGAAAACATCCAGCGCTCAACGATGGCGCAATGACAACTTTCCAACACCGACGCCTCGATAGCTTACCTTGGCGAATCGGCCCGCGCCAGCGTCGCTACGGTAACTCTTCGCGCGCCGGCGCGACGTAAGACACGGGCAACCTCATCGCAAGTGGCGCCGGTCGTTACGACGTCGTCGACGACGATCACATGCGCGTCGCGCACGACCTCTTCGGAATGCAGCTCGAACGCGCCGCGAACGTTCCTTAGCCGCTCGGTCCGCAACATCGGCCCTTGCCGAGGGGTATGGCGACGGCGCGCTAGCCAGTCGTCCGCCAGAGGCAGCGACATTCGGGCGGCCAGCGCCGCTGCCACCAGGTCGGGGCTGTTCACTTGTTGGAAGACGCGTCGCATCCAGTGCATGGGGACTGGCATTACGACCGCGTTCGCCAGCACGAGCGGCTCGTCTTCGGCGTCAAGCGACGCCAGCAATCGCTCTGTAAGCCAAAGACCCATCGCTTCCGCCAGGGCGTCGTGCCCTGGACGTTTCAGCCGCAGCACGGTCGCGCGCAGCGGGCCAGCATAGGGGCCGAGCGTCACGAGTTGTTCGAACCGTGGTTGACGTTTGCGGCACGCCAGGCAATCTCCGGCCGCCACGGCGCCGCAACGCTTGCAGCGCGCCGCGACGCCATCCGTAAATGATTTTCGGCAGACATCGCAGAGCAATACCTGATGGGCAAACAGTTCCTGCTCGGCGCCACAGCAGGCGCAGCGCGGCGGGAGCAGCAGGTCGACGATCGGTTGGCCGAGCAGGGTCACGGTGCGGCCCAGTTGTGAACTGGCCGCGCGGAGGCGCGAACCGGCGCCGCGCAACCGCAAGCCGTCGCGGAGCGTCGCGAATCGCGACGCGCCACGACCGTACGCGCTCCGGAGAGCCTCTTTGGCCCATAGGTTCCGTTGTCGGTTCATGCCCTGCATGCTACCCTGCTGGGCGTATTTTGTCTTGATGCTCCCGCCTACTTCCGCGCACGAGAATCCTGTACATGGCGACTGTCGATGGGTTGAGCGAACGGGCCGCGGCGTCGGGGAGTCAGCCGATTGGCCCGCTGATGCACCTGGCGCTGTCGCGTCCGGAATTGATTTCGCTGGCGGCGGGATTTGTCGACCAGGCGTCGCTGCCGACTGAATTGGCCCGTCGGGCGATCGAAGCCGTGCTGGCCGATCCACGTCACGGCCAGGCGGCGCTGCAATATGGAAGCACGCCCGGTTATTTGCCGCTGCGCGAGCTGGTGCGAGATCAATTGTACAGTGCCGACGGCGTCGCGATGTCGGGCAAGCACATCTCGGTCGAGCAGGTCTTTGTGACTGCCGGCAGCAACGAACTTTTGCACCTGCTGGTCGATACTTTGTGCAACAAGGGAGACATTATTCTCTGCGCGGAGCCGGCGTACTTTGTCTTCTTGGGAATCTTGCGCAGCGTCGGTGTCCGCGCCGTTGGCGTGGCGACAGACGAACGAGGGCTGATTCCCGAAGCGCTGGTGGAAGAGCTGACGCAGCTCGCAGCAATCGGCGAGTTGGATCGCGTAAAGGCCCTCTACCTGGGTAGCTACTTCGACAACCCTAGCACGGTCTCTTTGGCCGAAGAGCGTCGCGGCGCGGTGGTCGAGATCATCAAGCGCTGGTCGCGCAAGACGACCATTCGCATCCTGGAAGACGCCGCCTATCGAGAATTGCGCTACGAAGGCAGCGATCTCCCCAGCCTGCGCTCGTACGATGACGAAGGAGACACAGTCATCCTGACCGAGACTTTTTCGAAATCGTTCTCGCCGGGCCTGCGCGTCGGGTGGGGATTCTTGCCGCGCGATCTGGTGGGGCCGGTCGCGGATCAAAAAGGGAACATCGATTTCGGCGCGCCGAATTTTGCCCAGCATGTCATGGCCTCGGTGCTGGAGCTGGGGCTGTGGCGCCCGCACGTCGAGCGACTGCGCGAACATTATTGTCAGAAGAAGGACGCCATGCTGGCGGCGTGCGATCAACATTTCGTCGGAATCGCGGGAGTGAAGTATCCCCGTCCCTCGGGCGGCATGTACGTCTGGCTGCAACTCCCCGCAGCCATCGCCACGGGTCCCGGCGGAAAGCTCTTCGACTACGCCGTGGAAGAGGGGATGCTCTACGTGCCGGGCGAATATTTCTATTCGGGCGGGCGCGAACCGCCCCGCTCCGAGCAGATCCGCTTGAGCTACGGATACCAATCGATCGAGCGGATCGAGCGCGGCATTGCTCTCCTGGCCAAGGCGATCCGCCGCGTGCTGGCGTAGGGCGGCGACCGGCCTGGAACTCCGACGGGAGAACTGCGAAGTCGCAATCCTCATTCCGAAATCTGTGGCTGGCCTCTTCGAGGCCGGTCTTTTTCGCATTTTCCGGTGTCGCAGACCCCTCTATGAAGACTCGTTGCTTGTCAAGCTCTTCATCGGAGTTTCCCTTCCTCTATCCGAGCGTAGCCTTTGCGGGCATAGCCCCTATGGGTATTTCGAAAAAGGGGGAAGGCTGCCCTGTCCGGCCACGAGCCACGCGGGTGCCCCGGGGTCTGTCGAGCGCGCCTTCCCTGCGGAACTGCGATGATTCGTTTGACTTGTGCGTGCGCCTCCCGGGGACCCCTTCTGTGGAGCCTGAACCGAGGTCTATGGGACTTCGTCGGTGTTCTGCATTTCGTGGAACAGCCAACGCACCCAGCGATTGGCCACCGCGGCCATGTTGGAGCACCCCTCAACCTGGTCTTGCGGCTGCTGCCAGAAATGGCTATAAGGCGCGGCCCATTCTCATTCGCTCTCTGCCCGCTCCGAGATCACACTCTCGACAGGGCCGGCGGAATGCTGGGCAGGCGATGGGATTCTTTTCGCGCTGGAAGTTCCGGCGCCGTTTGCAAGGCTAGTTGAAACGGATGTCGATTGGGCAGCGATCAGTAGGGGTGGCAGCCTGATAGAAGTGCATTTTTCGCGATCGCGACATTCCGGTTGGCTTCGGTTGCGAGATCTTCGCCATGCTGCTTAAGTACTTCGACATTGCGGCGACCGCCGTGGCGTTGTTCACCCCAAGAATGCGTTTCATCCGACAGACTTCCCTTCCTGGCTGGTCGATACTGGCGAAATGGGGCGCCGCGTATCCCAAATCGGTGGTGGTTGTTTGCGGACTACTTGGTTTTTCGCTCTCCGGCGCATTGGGCTGGATGAAGGGTATTCCGGTTCCCGAAGTCCATGATGAGTTCTGCTACTTATTGGCTGGCGATACCTTTGCACATGGCCGGCTCACCAATCCGGCCCATCCCTGCTGGGAGCACTTCGAGGCGTTGCACATGCTGCAACAGCCGACCTATATGGCGAAGTATCCGCCGGGACAAGGAATCGCACTCGCGATTGGCCAATGGTTGGCGAATGAGCCGATCGTGGGCGTCTGGCTGAGCATCGGTTTGGCGTCGGCCGCCATTGCTTGGATGTTGCAGGCGTGGCTGCCGCCACCCTGGGCGGTTTTGGGAGCGCTCTGCGCCACGATGCGACTGGCGGGTTGCAGTTGGAGCAACAATTATTGGGGAGGCGCCGTTGCGGCCGCGGGCGGCGCGTTGCTGTTGGGCGCGGTGCGCAGACTGGCGGACCGGCCGGATTGGCGTTCTGCCACCATCCTGGGAATTGGATTGGGAATTCTGGCCAACTCCCGGCCCTTCGAAGGGGCGGTAATTTCTTTGCTGTCCGCGGTGATCCTGCTGGTTGCCTGGCGCCGATCGGGATTGATCCGCTACGTGTCAACCTG
>DASXPZ010000782.1:0-3287 GCA_036493275.1 Pirellulales bacterium | reverse complement strand
TATCGCCGGTCGAAGCCGGCATAGGGCCGATAGGCGTTGCCGCAACGGCGCCCTGAGACGTTGCTTCGTCTCTCGATTTACCAGAGAGCTTGAGTTGCTTGTCCTTCACGGCAAAAGCCCGAAAGCCGACGGGAGCAGGATTGACTGGTTGGTTGGCGGCCCCGCGCTCCTGAGCAGCATTGGCCGGCGGGACATTCATGAATCCACCCATGCCACCCATGCCACCCATTCCTCCACCCATACCACCCATTCCTCCCATCATTCCGCCCATGCCGCCGCCCATGCCGCCTCCCATTCCACCCATGCCTCCCATTCCGCCCATGCCACCCATCATTCCGCCGCCCATGCCACCCATCATTCCGCCCATCATGCTGCTCTGGATCGGCACGACCAGGTCGCCGACGGGGTAGACGCGGGTGGTGACGATGCCGTCGGCCTTTTCCTTGGACGTGATCTTGAGGATCTCATCCTGCACGACATACGTCAGCTCGAAATCCTCGAGCATTTGCTTCAATGCGCTCTTGAGCGTGATCCCCTTCACGTGGAAGGTGACCAGCGCGCTGGGGTCGACGACGGCGTCGGCCAAGCCTTTGTTGTCGAGCCGGACTTCGATGTCGGCTTTTTGCTTGATGTAGTCGACCGCGTCCTGCAAAGAAGACTCGTCGATATCGAGCGAGATCGGATTGTCGAGCGCTTCGTAAATCTTCTTTTCAGCCGAACCTGGCTTGTAGAGGCTGACCGCGTCCAGGTAGTGCTTGCGCATCTCGGTTTTCATCAGCCATTCTTCGGCCGATGGATAAACGATTGGGGGCTCGTCCGACGTCGGGATGTGCGACAGCTCGACGGCGTACAACGATTCGACCACGCCGCGCTGACGCTTTTCGCGCAACACGATCATGTCGTTCACATAACCGATCGTGCGCGACTCGAGCACGGCGGCTTGCGTCGCGATGGTGTCGGGCAGAATGTCGCGAGCCTGCAGAGCGCGATCATGCGCGTCGCGAGGGCGGCCTTCTTCCAACAACGAATTCATCCGCACGATCAATTGTTCGACCTTGAGTTGGTCGATCCGCAGGTCTTGCGTGAGTCGCTTATTGGCGTCAAGAGTGGCTTGCACCGCCTGTCGGCGCAGTTCGCGGTCCTGCCTTTCGTCGGCGACGCGGGACGCCGTTTGCAGCACAGTTTCGATCTGTCCGGAAAGCTGACCGCGCAGCGCGGCGCTAACTTCGCCCGCCGTGCGGACCCGTTCCAGCATCAGCTTCAAGTCGTCGATCACGAGCGCTGGGTCGCTCTCCATCTGCCTGCGTCCGTGATCGATTGCCACGCGGACCGAGGTTTGCAACTCCTGCTCATGCACAATACGATCGCGATCGAATTCGTTCATCAATCCGCCTGGCCGATCGGCTGGCTCCGGGGCCCGGTCACGATCGGACGCGGCGCCGGCGGCGTCTTGGTTGCCGGCCAGTTTCAGTTGTCCCTCTTCGGCGTTGGCGACGCGACGCAACGAGATGGCGGCGGCGTCATTCGCGTCGAGCTCGATCGCCCGATCAGCCAATTGTTTCGCCTGGTCGACGTCGCCCGCGGCGAGCGCCAAGCGCCCCAATCGGGTCAGGTCTTTCGCGTCTCCGGACAGCAGGCGGCGCGCTTCATCCAGCCCCTGCTTGCCCAATGTCGGCAGGCTGAATCCCTCATCCCGCTGGGCCGATTCGATCAGCTTCGGCAAGAAGGCCAGATCGGGATTTGCGACCGCCGCTGGAACTTGCCACTTCAATTCTTGCGGCTGGCCTTCCACGGTCGCCGTCATGCTCACTTCCACCGGGCCCTCCGCTTCGCCAGTCCCCAGCAGCACCGTCTCGCGATCGAAACGCAGTGGCAGCGCGCGGGCGCCGGTGACGCTGTGGAGCGAATCTGGCAGTTGAATCGATTTCGGCCAGATCACGGGCTGCCTGGCCGTCTCGGCCAACCACGAGCCGACTTGCGCCCCGGTCAGATTGTCGCCATCGATCGCCAGCATGCCGCCGGTCTGATTCGCCAGGCAAGCGAGCAACGTGGTGTCGCGGCGCGGGCCAATCGCATAGCTGATCAGCGGAGTTTCCGTGGCGACAAGTCGCTCGACGGTCGTCCGCAGCGCGCCACTGTTGATTAGATTGGCGGTGCTCATGCCGTCGCCAATGTAGACCGCCGCGCGAACTCGCGACGGGTCAGCGGCCGATGCGTCGCAGGCCGCGGTCAGCGCCGCCACCATGTCTGTAGATCCCAGCGGGGTGCGCGCCCGTAACGCGGTCAAGGCGCGCTGCATGTCAGGACTGTTCGCCGCGACGGCTTTGCTCGTCATGGGAATCGCGTTCAGATCGACGGCGAAAAGCTGCACGCGATCTTGCGGTCCGAGCGAAGCCAAAGTTGCTTCGAGAGACTTGAGCGCCTTGTCGCGATACGAGCCTGCCTGGCTGGCCGATGTGTCGAACAAGATCGTGACGTCGCGCGGCTTGGACGCCGGCTTGGCCACTGTGGGGGCCAGGCTCATCGCGAACGCCGTGTCGCCGTCTTTCGTATAAGAGTCGATCTGAGCGGAGCTCTTGCTCTTCGACGCGTCCGCAGCCAGCGCGCCTTGTGGGATCACCGCCACGGCGCCAAGCAGCGCCAAGGCGCCCACGCCGATTGCACAACGACTCATGGCATGACGCCCCGAGCTCCCCAGAGCCAAACTTCTCAGAGCCAAACTTCTCAGAGCCAGGCTCCGAAGACTCACCGACGGCCGCGCAAGTCGCGCAGCTCGAACGAGATCAATGCGTTGAGACATGATTTGCACTCTCCCCAACAATTGCGGCTTGGACATGGGGGCCTCCGTGTTCCGTGACGGCTGCCAGAAGCGCGCGTAGAATTGGCCTGAAACGGCCGCTAGCGACACAGCCCTAGTCTATTCGACACACAGGACTTATGCCAACAAAATCTCCTGCAAAAGTCGCAGGTTTTTACCGTTCGGAACCGAACGATTTGGGGCTCGAAGACAGCCTCGCAAGCAGAGCTGGCGGCGACCGCTAGGACCAGGCCCGGGAAGCTTTTTGGGGAGCGCTGGAATTGCCTACCTAACGCTGGGGGGGGCGAGTCGAGCCACACTCGCTCGTCTCGCTCGATCAGCGGGGACGCCTGGCGCAGCCATCAGCAAGCGTCCAGCGACTTGCAATCGAAGGGGATCAATCTCGCAAACAATTTACTGAAAATGACTTGTGTCGCAGATAGCCCGCTATTTGTCCACCCTGCGAATGCTCTTAAAGCACGATAAATGG
>DASXPZ010000781.1:0-4792 GCA_036493275.1 Pirellulales bacterium | reverse complement strand
CTGGCTGTCGCCGGTTGTGGCAAGAGCGAAGTGAAGGTCCCAGTGGTTCCGGTAACCGGTTCGATCAAAGTTGGCAAGGAGATTCCGGTCGGCGCGCAGATTCTGCTCCATGCCAAGGGGCATACTTTGCCAGCGGGCGTTTCCCCCTCGGGCCGAGTAGCCGAAGACGGAACGTTCAAAGTCAGCATTTACGGTGCTAACGAAGGAGTCCCGGCCGGTGACTATGTCGCCACGGTGCAATGGTTCAAGATTGTCAAAGGAGAGGGGGGGACTATTTCAGGGCCGAATGTCATCCCGCCAAAATTTTGCAACCCGGCGACGTCGCCGATCCTGGTGACCGTGAAAAGCGAACCAACGGAATTGGCGCCAATTCTGATTCGATAATCCGTCGTCGCCGAAAAGCCCTCCACCCCTAATTTGGGCCGGAAAACATGCCAGATGGCCGCGCACGCTACCGCCCTGGCCTTCTGGCTGTTTTCCCCCAAGTGAGCTCTCCTCCAAAGCGGGTCACCTCCCTGCTAGCGGCTCCGCTCGGGCAAAAAGTGCGATTTCGTACACAGTTTGCGTGGAAACAGACGTTCGTCTCGGCTTGTCGAGCCGCAGCGAGACCGATTAGGATGGTGGCCGGTCGAGGCCTACGGAGGCCTGCGACTGGGCTTTGACTCTCGGCGTCCTCCGAGAGAGTCGGCGGTAAATAGGATGTGCGAGCGCCGCTCGTCCGCTGTCGCTCGGCGGCCCCGCTGTCAGCCCTGATCAACGCGACTCTTAGCCCGAGCATTCTCGGCGGGTGACTCTCATCGTGGCGACAGCGGACCAACAACGCCCAGGCCCGGTTCGTGATAGTGGGCAGGCCACTAGCGACGTGGCGGGAGTGTCCGGGCCGGCGTCGGGGTTTGCCGACGCGAAATCCGTCGCTCAATCTTCGGCCAGACCAGCCAAGCGTGGCGAATGGACGCCCATGACCTGGCACGGGATGTCGCTACCAGCCTGGCTGCGATTGATCACCAAAAACCGTTTTCGCGTTGCCCCGCGGTTTTGGCACATCTTTGTGTTGCAGGCTTTCTACACGAGCTTTCATTCACTGTTTCGCGGCTATCAGTGGATCGGGTTCAAATTCTGGCAGAGCATCGATCCGACCTGGCCGCCGCCGAAGAGTCTTGAATCTCCGCCCCTCTTTATTCTGGGCCATTGGCGCTCGGGGACGACGCTGCTGCACGAATTGATGGTCCTCGACCAGCGACACACGTTTCCAACTTCCTACGAGTGCTTCGAGCCGAATCACTTTGTTCTTTCCGAAGGCATCGCGACGCGGCTGCTAGGATTTCTCACCCCCTCGCAACGGCCGATGGACAACATGAAGGCAGGCTGGGACCGGCCTCAAGAAGACGAATTCGCGCTTTGCAATCTCGGCTTGCCTTCGCCCTACTTGACGATGGCTTTTCCGAACGAGCCGCCGCAGGACCAGGACTACTGGACGCTTGACGAGGTTCCGCCGGCGGCGCGCGAGCGCTGGAAGCGCGTCTTCTTGCGCTTCTTGTGTGAAATCAGCTCTCGTCGGCCGAGGCGGATCGTGCTCAAGTCCCCGCCGCACACGTGTCGCGTTAAGTTGCTGTTGGAGATGTTCCCCAACGCCCGCTTTATCCACATCACGCGACATCCGTGCTCGATTTTTCCGTCGACCGTCCATTTGTGGAGGCGTCTCTACGCAGTCCAAGGTTTGCAAAAGCCGAATTACGAGGGATTGGAAGAGTATGTCTTCGACAATTTGGCGCGAATGTACGAAGCCTTCGAGTCGGACCGAGAGTTGATTCCGCCGGATCACTTCTGCGAGCTGCGCTATGAAGATCTGGTGGCCGACACCGTGGGCGTCATGCACGACGTCTACCGTAAGCTCGACCTAGGGGGCTTCAGCGACGTCCGCCCGGCGATCGAAGATTACCTGGAGCAGAACAAGGGCTATGAGACCAACAAGTTCCCGGAACTCTCGCCCGAGCTGCTAAAGCAAATCGCCACCCGCTGGCGGTCCTACGCCGAACGGTACGGTTACCAGGTCGACGCAACGACTCCATCATCCGTCGGTCCGTAAACCTTGCTCCACGGTCCGACAAGCCTTGCCACGCGGACCCGCAGGGCGAGTTCTTCAGCGGTTCCTCCACTTCTGTCGCCGCGCCCCCCGATCGGATCTTACGCCGCGATGATGAGTTGTATTGACCATTGCGCCAGCCGATAATGCCATGATTCTTCCCGGACATTCAATCTCATGAGCCACTTTGCGTCCGATCTTGCTCGAACACACGCACGCTCCGCACTTCGCAGTAGACCCACATGAGTAATTGTTCCACCGCGGACGACGCCGACGCATTGCCTGAAACGTCAGACATAGAGCGAACTTCGGCGACGAAGGATCAGGTCCCATCTGCGCCGCGCGAGATGCCTCTGGAGATCTTGTTAGGGCTGGTGGCGCTGGCCTTTGCCGTGCCACTGATCTACGCGCTGTTTACAGATCATATTTGGGAAGATTCATTCATCACGCTCCGGATCAGCGAGAACCTGCTCAAAGGAAAAGGGCTGACCTTCAATCCACCGGAGCTTGTGCACGGTTTTACGTCGCCGATCAACGTGCTGTTGTTGGCGGCCTGTAGTTATGTGGCAGGGCAGACTTCGTATGAAGCGACGTTCTGGCTCTATCGCATCTTCTGCGCCGCGGCGTTTGCTGGTGGAATGGCACTGCTGGCCCGGCGGATCTGGTCAGCCACGCCGGCCCATCCCAAAGTCTGTGTGTTGGCGTTTGCGTTGCTCTACATTTTCGATCTGAAGATGGTTGCGTTTACGGCCAATGGCATGGAAACGGCCTTCATGCTGCTGTTCTTCGCCGGCGCCATGTCGGAACTGGTGAGAGACGACCCTGCGCCTTGGATCGCCCGTGGTCTGTTTTGGGCCGGGATGATGTGGACCCGGCCGGATGGGTGCGTCTATATCGCTGGCATGGCCCTGGCGGATCTTTACTTTTCGCCAGGCCTGCGACGCGAGTTGTTGGTTTCATTCATCAAAAGCGGGCTGTTGAGCGCCGTGATCTATGCCCCTTGGATCGCCTGGGCGACGTGGTATTACGGGTCACCCATTCCGCACACGGTGATCGCCAAAGCTAATGTCGAGATCGGTCCGCTCGGACAAGTAATGCAGGCGTTCGACGGCTTGTTCGAAATATTCGTGTCTCGCGCGAATGCCGCTTTTCTACCGATTTACGACGTGGGGGGATATTTTGATGGCAAGCATCGAATATTCCTCTGGACGCTCTATGGCTTGTCGCGCGTCGTGAGTCTGTTTTGTTGCATTTATTGGATCTTTCCCGTCAACGACCGTCTGGGGCGCGCGGCGTCGCTGACCTTTGTGGTTGGCATGCTTTACCTCACTCCGATGGGAACGCCAGTATTTCCCTGGTATCTGGCCTTCGCGGCACTGCCAGGCCTGGTGACGCTAACCCGCGGAATTGTCACGCTCTCGGACGTGGCGCTACGCTTGCGAGGCAAAAATGTCGCAGGCGAATTGCACCTGGCGGCCGAGATAGCGCTGGTAACGCTGGTTGGATGGCAAATGGTCATGTGCGGAATCAACGCCTGGGAGATGCGCGTCCAACAGGCAGAAATCGAACTCGGAAACCGACGCGAAATCGGCCTTTGGCTACGCGAACACGGTTGGCCGCAAGAGACGGTATTGCTCGAACCGCTTGGATACATCGGCTACTTCAGCAAGATGCACATGCTCGACTGGCCGGGGCTTGTCACGCCGGAAATGGTGGCGGCTCGCAAAAAGGTTGGCGGCGGCATGCCCAGCATGATCGGCGAGCTCAAGCCGGATTGGGTCTTATTACGGCCGGCCGAATATGGAAGACTCGGAACGCTTCGCGATCAGTTCGACAAAGACTATGTCCCGGAACACGTCTTTGACGCCAGGGAGCGACTCAACCAGTACAAGTTCATCCCCGGCAAGCCCTACGTCTTTGTCGACGCGACGTTCTTCCTGTTTCGAAGACGGGACCTCCGTCCTTCGAGTTTTCCGCAACCAGTCTCGTCAGACCGGCCGGTTCAGCCGGCGCCCCAAGAAGCAAAATAACGGTAACATCTCGCTACGGTTTGGCTTCGTCGATTCGCTTGATGAGCACGGCCCAATCTGCTTGTGGCTCGCGCGGCGCGGCGCCGATCGATGGTTTGCCGGGGCCGGCGATCTCCGCCACGCTCCCTTTTTCCAGCGCGCCTCCTTTTCGCGGATCGAACCAGCCGACCGAATAGCGCCCCTCGGGAAGTGTCAACTCTGTCGTCCCTCCGCCAGGCAAGTAAATCGCATAGCACTTGCCCATCTGCGCTAAACACATCGCTTTCTCCGAGACAAGCTCAGGCGACGGCTTAGTATCGCGCACTGGGACGTGCTGTCGAAAAAAATCGAGCGCAATCCGCGTCAAGTCCCACATCCGATCGCGCGAGCGGAAATCTTCCAGGTTGATATCGTCGTGCGCGAAGCTGTATCCAAACAGCCATTCGCAGCCTGCTCCGCCGGCCATCAGCGGCGCCCACAACGCGTGCTTGCGGACGTCGTCATGTTCCGGATCATCGGCGTCGGGCTTCACGCCGGTATTGGCGGGGCCGATTTCGTCGAGCATCGCCACCCATTGTCGGCCCGATTTCTGACTGCGCGCGAGCCATTCGCTGGTGATCTTGGCGCAATTCTCCATCTTGCCGACTTGCAGCGAGATGCCCGAGATCCGTCGCTCCCCCAACAGTGGCACGTAGACTTT
>DASXPZ010000780.1:0-6234 GCA_036493275.1 Pirellulales bacterium | reverse complement strand
CAGGCAGACATGTTTCCGGGGATGGCGGCGGGGTCGAAGCTCTCGGCGGCGCCTCCGCCAGCGAACGCGGCGACGAAAGGGCCGGGGCCGTCCAAGCCGAATGAATCGCTACCGGTCGATATTCAATGCGACGGCCTTTTTCGGTTCGAGGCAGATCCGTACAAGGCGACGTTTCACGATCAGGTCGACGTCAAACGCGCGAACCCGAGCGGACCTTACGATCAGATGACGTGCAAGGTGCTGATCGTCCATTTCGATCCGGCCGCCCCGTCGGCTCCCGGCGCGCCTGCGGCCAGTGACGCTGCGGCTGGCGCCGCGCCGGTCGTCGCCGTGGCGCCGTCGCCCGGCGGGCCGCCTGCCGAGCCGCGCAAAGGGGGCTTTCCGAAACTCGAGCCGGCTCGCATCGAGGCCACCGGCAATCCGGTCATCATCCGTTCGCCATCGCGGCGCGTGCAAGCCCGCGGTCAGAAGTTGGATTACAACATCAAGCAAAACAGCGGCAGCCTGACGGGGCCTGGCTGGTTCAAAGGAGGCGTCCCCGATGGCGAAGTGACGCGCCCTCTCGAAGCTACTTGGAAGCAAATGTTGTCGTTCGGTCCAGACGCAGATTTGCAGCGCCTGGCAATCGAAGGGACAGCCCACGTCGAAGTCGTCGGCATGGGCCAGCTCGACGCGGCTGGAATCTACCTCTACCTGAAGGAAGTGGTCGATCCGTCGCCGCAAGCCGGCGGAAAAAAAGAGTTGGTTCCGGTGCGCATGCAGGCGATATCGAGTAACGCAGCTCAAACCGCCGCCGCGCGCCAAGCCGGCAAACGGAGTCTGCCGGGCGTCCACATCCGATCGCCTCAACTCTCCGGCGACGTCCATCACTTACAGGCCTGGTTCACGCAAGCGGTCGCCGCCGAGGTTCCGCTCGTTGCGGGAGCCGCTCCGCTCGCAAACTCGCGTGGTCCGACCGGTCCATTAGCGCCGCCACCCGTCAGCGTTTACGCGCCCAATGCGCGTGGCGCCGCCAGTGGTCCGCGCGCCGCGCCGCAACCCGAGGGGCCTCCTCCGCAACACTATCATATTGAGGGGCAGCTCTTGCAGCTCGAAGCGCGAGTTGGGCGCCAGGCGCAAGTTTCGCGCGTCCACGTCGAAGGGCGCGTCTGCCTGACCGAAACCCGCGGCGCTGATCCGGGCGCCCGTCCGCTGATCGTCCGAGGAGATCGACTCGACGTCGACGAATCCGTGCCCGAACATGGCAAGGTCTGGGTCGCCGGGCAGCCTGCGCATGTCGAGGCTCGCGAGCTGTCGCTTAACGGCAACGAAATTGAGCTCGATCGTGGCGAGAATCTTGCGTTCGTCCACGGGGCGGGTCAGATGACCATCGCCGTGCCGGCGGATCTCTCCGGAAAGCCGATGGAGAAACCGCAGCCGCTCGAACTCACTTGGCTGGGAAGTATGGTTTTCGACGGTAAAGAGGCCACCTTCCGGGACCATGTCGTCGGACGGCTCGAAGACCAGCGGCTCAGTTCCGACGTGCTGCACGCCTACTTCGATCGGCCGATCCTGTTCACGCAGCCGGCGCCGCAGGCGCAACCCAAGATCTCTCGAGTTCTCTGTCAGGGAAACGTGTTCCTCGAACGTCGCACGCTAGCGGCCGCGACGGGGCAAGTGGAAACGCTCGAACGGATGAAGACCGAAGTGCTCAGCGTCGAACCGATCACCGGCAATCTGGCGGCCAGCGGACCGGGCTGGGTGCGCTCGGTGCGAGTCGATAACGGACACGGAGTCGCGCTGCCTGGCGCCCATTCCGCTCCTCCGCCCGGCGCGGGGGCGGCGCTACCTCCTCGCCCAGACACGTTGCGCCCCGACCAGTTGCATCCGCCAGGCACGGCTCAAGAAAAGGGGCTGGCGTTCCTCGGCATTCACTTCGAAGGGCGCCTGACCGGCAATCAGCAGCGTCATACGATGAATTTTCAGGACCGCGTGCGTTGCGCGTACGGCCCGGCGACCAGTTGGGACACCGTGCTCGATCCTGACGACCCAGACAAACTGGGCCCAACCGGCGTGGCGCTACTGTGCGACGCTTTGCAGATCGTGCAAGCCCCGGCCATGCCTGCGCACGAGGCATCGTTTCAACTAGACGCCGCTGGCAATGTCCGTGTCGAAGGGCAAACGTATTCGGCCCGCTCGGAGACGATGACATTCGATCAAGAAAAGGACCTGTTGATTCTCAAAGGGAACATGCGAACTCCTGCAACCCTTTCGAGACAAGAACAGATTGGGGGGAATTCGTCCAACGTTCTCGCCAACCGGATCATGTTCTGGCCGAAGACGAATCGCACTTCGCTCGACGGCGTGCAACAACTGAACGCCAATAACACCGGCCCCACCGGCGGCAGACACTAGCGCGGTCGAGCTCTCTCGCAACGCGCGGCAGAACGCGCGATCCATCTAAGTGCCTCGATACCTGACGTTAATCGGGCTTCGGCTGCTTGAATTTCTCGATGATGCGAACTGCCCCGGCGACTTCCGGAGGCGTTTCGGCTTCGCTTGTTGTAAGGTCGTTGAAGATCACGCGATACATTTTGGACTCGGCCGGTTTGTACCAGAAGATCGGTTTCTCGGCGTCCTTGCGCTTGACCCCTTTGCCGGCGTAGTGTGCATCAGACTCGGTCGGCAGTGTGATGGCGAAGTTAATTCCCTTGCCGATCTTGATGGCTTCGGTCAGCGCCTCTTTGCTTGGCTGTTTGTCGAGGCCTTTTTCAGCCCCTTTCGCGATAGCTATCTTGGCCACGGCCAGTCCAATGCCGGCGGCGTCGAGACTGCTGGGGAGCGCGCCATCCAGAGCGTCTGAAATGACCTCGAGCGCGGCGATGAATTCTTTTTCGGTGGCAGGCGACACGTCGAGGTCGAACGAAGTCACCTTGTAATCGGCCGGCGGCTTCACCGAAAACTGCGCCGCGTCGAGCGGCATATCGAACGTGAAATCGGAAAACGTGACCTCCGACTTGGGCGGGCCGGGCATGGTGGCGTCGATCCGCACCACGTTACCCGTCTTCGCGTCTCCCCAGACCGTTTGCGTCATGGTCGGCGCGGCCAGACGAAATCCAAACACGCGGCGGCCCTCCAATTCTTTCTCGCCCAACTCTTCGACCTGGCCCTTCTTGTTGGTGCGATACTCAGCCAGCACTGCCCGCAGATTGCCGAACAAATCTCCCGACTGCGCCTTCTTCTTGACGTCATCGAAATTCTTCACCTTAATCAACGTGGCCTGCTTGTGAGCTTCGTCGAGAGACAACATGACACCCTGATCGAAATCCGAAATATTGACCATGCCGGGCAACTCCTGCCGGTAGAGATGCGGCGCCAGAAAATAGCCGGTCATTTCGATCGGCTTGGGTTGAATGTCGTTTTTCACTACCAGTTTGAATTTGGCCGTTTTGGCGTCGACGATCGGGGCCAGAAAGTCGCCGAAGGCCACGGAGCGACGAGGCGCCCCCAACCAGAGCGCCAGGAAAATCACCGCCGCCAAAACGGCCACAATGCGAGACGCTGGATGCGACATGAAAACGACTCCTGTGTGAAGGACTTTTTGCCAACGCGTAGCGGCGATCGACAGACTCTCCGCCCGATCGAATTCGTCCAATACTCGGCGACGTGTAGCGTCCACAAACTCCGCGGAAGGCGCCGGTGACGCGGGGATACGGCCGAACAGCTCTTCGACGCGGCGTTCGAAGTTAGGGTCGTGATCGTTCATGTTTTGCGCCCCTCGTGGGGAAGGACGTCGATCGTCTGCCAGCCAACGAGCTTGCCGCGTAACTTCTGGATCGCGCGGCTGGCGACCACGCGGACCGTCGCCGGGCGAACTTCGATCACGTGGCCGACCTCCTCGTACGACATTCCTTCCCAGAATCGCAACGTGATCACCGTTTGTTCGCGCGGAGAAAGGATGGCGATTGCTTGCAGCAGCTTCGCAATCTGCTCCTCGTGGGCGTCCTCTTGAAGCGACCGATCCGCGACGACCATTTCGCTGGCGGATGATTTGGTCCACCAGCCTTGGTGGATGGCCCGCTCGAACAATGCCTGGCGGCGGCGCCGTTTGCGAAAGTAAGCGTTGATCGCGTTGGTGGCGATGCGGTAAAGCCAGCGGCGGAAATCGACTTCGGTCGTTCCGGGAAAGCGGCGAATCGTCTGCGCGACACTCAGGAAGATTTCGGACGAAAGATCATCCGCGGCGGCGCAGTCCAGCAACCGTCGCTGGCAATAACGATGCACCAGCGGAAAAAACCGATCGTAAAGAGCGGCAAAGGCTTCGCGCTGGATCGTGGCTTGCCGGACGATCTGATCGATGTCTGTCCCGTCGTTGCTCGGTACTGTGGACATACCATCAAGATCAATGCGCGAGGCCGACGGACGTTACAAGAATTTTTCAGGAGAGGTTGGCCTTCACTCAAAATCAGGCGAGGGCGGCATGGCTTTTCGCCATTTCACGAATCTTAGCGATTCGGCCGGCAAGGTCGAAGCCGCACAGGACCCAATAATTTACTGTCCGCTGGTCGTTTCGAGCGATTCGATCAATTCGACCAATTCGCGACGCGCGGGGAGCAATTCGTTTCGGACCGCTCGGCGGTTTAACCAAACAGTCAAAACGGCCACGCCCAGGCACAACGCCGCCAATTGCCAGAACATCCACCAGCGGCCGGGGGTCAAGCCCCAGCCGACCAGCATGCAGCCGAGAGAGAGCGGCGCCACATACCACCAAAATATCGTTTGCAGTAGCCGAATCTGACGGTCGAGCCAGACGAGCCGTTGTCGCGAGAAATCCAATACTGAAGTGGCGAACTCACCGGATTGCCGCCTGTTTGCCGCCAGAAGAATGTAAATGATCACCGGCGCCGAAAACACAATCACCGCCACACCCAGGGTTGCCACCAGCGACGATCGATAAAGTGGCCAGGCGGCGCCGAAGGCGCAGACGACAAACACCGCGGCCATGATTTCGCGCACGTCGCGCCAGAAGACCCCTCGTTCCAGCGAACCCACGCGGCGCTGCGCGTCGGCGAGCAATTGCTGTGGATCGACCGTCGCGGCGGGCCGAGCCACTTCGCTTTGCCACTGTTTGCGGATCTCTTCAAATGTCATCGTATCGGCCCTCGAACCGCTTGCGAATGCGCTCTTTCAATCGATGAATTCGGACGCGCAAGGCGCCTTCGCTCGCGCCCAGGATTTCGGCCATCTCGCTATAACTCACGTCGTCCAATAGCAGAATCAAAATCGCGCGATCAGCCGGAGTTTGCTCGGCCAGCAGTTGATGAATCGCCTCGGGCGGTTCGTTGACCTGGTCAGGCGAGAGCGCCGCCGCGGGAATTTGCTCGGAGCGATAGCCCTCCTCGGTTGGCAAACACTGCCGGCGCGTGCGCTTGGAGCGTTTCCAATTCAGCGCCGTGTTGATCGCCACGCGGTAGCACCACGTCCGGCCGGCCGACTCTCCGCGAAACGTGGCCAGCGATCGCCAGATTTGCAACAGGATCTCTTGAAGCAGATCCTCGAAGTCGTTGCCGGCGTACGATCGGGCGATCGCCCGCCAGCGCCCTTGGCCTTCTTTCAGCAGCTCCAGGAATTGTGCTTCTCGATCCATGCGGCATTCCGGAGCGTTTTTTTTAATATCTCTTCACTCATATTAGTCACATGGAAAACGTCCTTGTTACCTGATCGGAGGACCACCGCGCAACAAAAAACCCCGCAGGCCGGAACTTCGTTCCGATCCTCGGGGTGATTTCGTACGCAGCGAACGCGACAACTCCGCCTTATTCGACGGCTAGCGGCTCGCACTTGCGATGCGCTGTCGCGCGGGAAAGTAACAGACAGGACGCCGCGCCGGCGAGCAACAGAATTCGCGAAGCCGGCTCCGGGACCGGGGTGGTGACGATATTGCCATTGGCGGTGATCTGAATGCCGATCGGCAAGCCAAGGAACAAATCAGTGGCGTCGACAGTCAGCGACCCCGAAACCGCCATCGATAGCTGGCCGTTGAGATAGCTGCCTGAGATATCAAAGCTTCCGCTAGTGGGCGGAATAAAACTCGCAGAATTGAACAGGCCGCTCAGCGGATTGATGGCAGAGAACGCGAGGTCTCCAGTAGTGAGGCCAGCGGCGCCGAGTGGATCGTCGAACGTTCCTCCCGGACCAAGAGTCAACGGGCCAGAGGACACAAAATTAAACAAGGCGTTGGTAACGCGAGCCGGG
>DASXPZ010000779.1:0-6389 GCA_036493275.1 Pirellulales bacterium | reverse complement strand
GACACAGCCACCGATGAGCGAATCGCCGCGGTCAACCAGCAAATGCAAGATCGGCTGATGGCGCCGCTCGAACGCCTCGGGCTCGATCCGCAAGTCATCAGCGCGGAAACGACCGAAGAACGCCTCACCATGCGGCTGCGTCTGGCCGGCGACGAGCAGTTGGCGGGCCACACGCCACGTCCTCGCGCGCCGGGCGACAGCCTGGCCAGCCTGCAAATTCATCAGTCGATGTTCAATAACGCCAGCGAGCAGCTTGGGCTGAACGGCCGCACCTTTACTTTGACGGAGCTGCGCGAGCACATCATTGAAGTCCTGAATCTGAAAAACAGCCCGTTTTTGAACTCGGTGGATAAAGAAGTCTCGGTCACATTCGCCGAGGAGAACGCCATCCTCGTTCGGTTCGAAAATGGACGGATGGAATTGAACCTGGCCGTGGCGAAGTTATCGAATGCCGACCATACCTGGCAGAACTTCATAGTGCGCGTCTACTACCAGCCGCAGATCGAGGGCCTTTCGGCCCGCCTGGTGCGCGACGGTACGGTGCAACTGAGCGGACCACGCCTCAGCACGAGATCGCAAATCGCGCTCCGCGGGATCTTCAGCAAGGCGTTCTCAAAGGATCGCGAGTTGTTGCTTGTCTCGCCCAAGTGGTCCAGCGATCCACGAACGAAGGACTTGTTCTTCTCGCAGTTCGTCATTCAAGACGGCTGGGTTGCGGTGGCGATCTCGGAGCCAAAGCAGAACATCGCCCGCCGCCCGGCCACCGCGCGATAAGCTACTGCCATCGGCCCTGGCCGCCTTCTGTAGCCGGCCTCTGTGAGGCCGGTCTTCGCGGGGCGCAAACTGTAGCGACTCGCAAAACGCCGCACCGGGGTCACAGGCCCTGGCTACAGAAGGAATGCGCCCGCGCCATGGTGTACAATGGTTGCGTTGACACGATCCGAAGCGCGAGATCCTGGTCGAAGTCTGCCATGTCCGAACTTTTTCGTTGGACGATTGCCGTCACGTTGGTCTTGTTGGCGCCAGTAGTGCCATTTTTGCTCTTTGGCGATTGGGCCGAAGCGCGGGTTGCGCAGTGGCTCGACGAGACCGTTTCGCCCGCCGCCACGGCGGGAATTGTGACCGGCGTCCTGACGAGCGATATCCTGCTCCCTGTTCCATCGAGCTTTGTCAGCACGCTGGCCGGTTCGCGCCTCGGCGTAGCGGCGGGGGCGGCCGTGATCTGGCTCGGCATGACGGCCGGGGCGATAGTTGGTTTTGCGCTCGCCCGGTGGTTAGGCAGGCCGCTTGCGCTGCGGTTTTCTTCCGCGGCGGATTTGCAGCGGATGGAAGCCTTGGCCGAGCGCGGCGGCCCGCTGGTGCTGGCCCTGACGCGTCCGCTCCCCGTGCTGGCCGAGGCGAGCGTGCTATTGCTCGGCGCCATCGGACTATCTTGGCGGCAATTCTTACCGGTCGTGTTTCTGGCGAACTTGGGACTGGCACTGGCCTACGCGGCGCTTGGATACTGGGCCCACGAGCAAGGCAATCTGCTCGTGGCGCTGGCCGGTTCGATCGTGGTTCCAGTGCTCGCCACATTGACCGCGCGACGCTGGATGCCGACCAGGCAGTCAGCAGTGCCCGATTGATCGATGATAATGGAGAGTCTATTTTCTGCGCAAGCGCGACTCACGCACGTTGGCGTCGACTTCCACTTCCCCTTGATGAGCCCCGATGATTACCTCCCTACACGGCAAGTTTACGACCGGTGAGATCCTCGGCGACGCGGCGACGAAGTTTGACGTCCAAACCAACGCGGCGGGCCCCGCGGGCTCGCTTCCGCTGACTGCCGAAATGCTGCGCGATTCGCCATCCGGCGATATGTTCGGACTGTCGCAAAACGCCGGCATGGGCTGGCCCATCGATCAGATGCTGGGGCCGCAGTTCGTGCTGCTCAGCACGCAAGGAGGCGTCCGCGCCGATGATGGCACACCGATCGCGCTCGGTTATCATACTGGGCATTGGGAAGTGGGACTGCTGGTCGCGGCCGCGGCGCGCGAGCTGAAAGCCGCCGGCGGAGTTCCGTTTGCCGGCATCTGTTCCGATCCGTGCGACGGTCGCACGCAAGGGACGACCGGCATGTTCGACAGCCTGCCGTATCGCAACGACGCCGCGACGCTCTTTCGCCGTTTGATTCGTTCGCTGCCGACGCGCAAAGGGGTGTTGGGCGTCGCGACGTGCGACAAAGGGCTGCCGGCGATGATGATGGCGCTGGCCGGATCTTCGGAATTGCCGTGCATTCTGGTGCCGGGAGGCGTTACGCTGCCGGCCAGCGAAGGAGAAGACGCGGGCAAAGTGCAATCGATCGGAGCCCGTTTCGCCCATGACGAGATCTCGCTCGAAGACGCCGCGCTGCTGGCCTGTCGGGCGTGCGCGTCGCCCGGCGGCGGTTGCCAGTTTTTAGGGACGGCCGCCACGTCGCAAGTCGTGGGCGAAGCGCTCGGCATGGCGCTGCCGCATTCGGCGCTCGCGCCGTCGGGGCAGCCGATCTGGCTCGACATGGCGCGGCGCAGCGCCCGCGCGCTTTGGAATATGCACTCCCGCGGGGTGAAACTGCGAGACGTGCTGACTGACGCAGCCATCCGCAACGCGATGGTCGTTCACGCGGCCTTCGGCGGTTCGACGAATTTACTGCTCCACATTCCGGCGATCGCGCACGCGGCCGGCTTGCGCCGCCCCACGGTCGAAGATTGGCAGCAGGTCAACCTCCAGGTTCCGCGATTGGTCGACGCGCTGCCGAACGGGCCGGTCGGCCATCCCACGGTGCAGGTGTTTCTTGCCGGCGGCGTGCCGGAAGTGATGCTGCATTTGCGCGAGTTGGGACTGTTGGACCTGGGCGTGTTGACCGTATCGGGTCAAAAGCTGGGCGAAGTCCTCGATTGGTGGCGCGGCAGCGAACGCCGCCAGTCGCTTCGCGCGGCTCTTGCGGCTAAAGACGGCGTCGACCCAGACGATGTGATCATGTCGCCCGAGCGCGCCCGCGAACGCGGTCTGACGAGCACCGTCTGTTTTCCGCGCGGCAATCTGGCGCCCGAGGGATCGGTGGTAAAGAGCACGGCGATCGATCGGCGAACAGTCGACGCCGATGGCATTTATCGCAAGCTGGGCCCAGCCCGCGTCTTTACGCGCGAAGTCGACGCCATGGCCGCGATCAAAGGACGCTCGGGCGCGCCGATTCGGCCAGGGGAAGTGCTGGTGCTGGCCGGCCGCGGGCCAGCCGGCTCGGGCATGGAAGAAATCTATCAGATCACGGCCGGTCTAAAGCATCTTTCGTGGGGACACGAGGTCACGGTGTTGACCGACGCTCGTTTTTCAGGCGTAAGCACCGGCGCTTGCATTGGACATATCGGACCCGAGGCGCTGGCGGGAGGGCCGCTCGGCCGGCTTCGCGACGGCGATCTGATCGAGATCGAAATCGATTGCCGCAACCTGGTCGGCGCGATCAATTTCGTCGGCCGGCCCGAGCGACGACTCGACCCGCGGTCCGCCGCCGCGGAATTGGCGGCGCGACCGCCGCACGAGGGACTCGCGCCCGATAAAGCGCTACCGGCAGACACGCGCCTGTGGGCCGCGCTGCAATCGGCCAGCGGCGGCGCGTGGGGCGGTTGCGTTTATGACGTCGACCGGATCACCGAGTTGCTTCGCCGCGGGGTGCAAGCGGAAGCGAAATGAAAAGAGCGAACTAACAGACTACTTTTGCCCGAGGCGCTCTTCTTCGACTTCTAGTGCAGCGATCTTTTCGACTCTGCGGGCGTGGCGGCCTGCTTCGAATTCGGTTCTCAGCCAGATTTCGACCATCCGGTCGATCAGGCGCTCTCCCAGCATGTCGGCCGAGAGGCAGAGAACGTTCAGATCGTTATGCCGACGGCTCATTTCGGCGGAGAGATCGTCATGGCACGGCGCGGCGCGGACTCCCGGGACTTTATTCGCGGCGATGCACATGCCAATACCGGTGCCGCAGATCAGGATCCCCCGATCGACCTCGCCGTGACTGACCTGACGCGCAACCACCGCCGCGATATCGGGATAATCGACGCTGTTGCAATCGTGCGTGCCGCAGTCGACGACCTCGTGCTCCAGCTTCTTGAGCAATTGCACCAGGTTCTCTTTGACGTTGAAACCGCGGTGATCGCTGCCGACGGCAATTCGCATAGTTCTCTCTCCCGCGCTCTTCGAGGCGACTCTCCGCGAGCGTCGCGAATCCTTGTAGAGCCAATTCTAGATTTCAATTTCCTTCGCCCACTCCAGCAGATCGGCCTTGATCTGCGCGGCGCAGCGCTCGTACATTTCGGGCGGCCCGCCAATTGGGTCGTTGACGTCGAGTCCGCTGCGCGACACCAAGCGCACCCGGTCCGCCACGTCGGGCCACTCATTCAAGATAGCTTGCCGATGCGACCGGGTCATGGGGAGGATCCAATCGGCCTGCCGCACCAATTGATCGGTCAGCGGCTGGCTTTCGTGGCCCGTGAGGTCGATTCCCTGGTGTTTGAGCACGACCACGGCCTCTGGGCTCGCGCGCCCTCCCATCGAGGCGGAAAGTCCGGCCGACATGACAACCATGCCGCGATCGGCCAATTCGGCGGGAGCGCATCCTAGCTTTGCCGCCATCGCGCTGCGAAAGATCGCCTCGGCCATTGGGCTGCGACAAGTATTACCGGTGCAAACAAAGAGCACGATCGTGCTGGCCAATCGCTTGAGCGTCTGTTCCGAGACGACGCCGGCCCGCAGCACTTCGAAACGATCGTCGTAGACGCGGACCACGCTCGAAGGTTGCGCGTAGCGCGAGCGCCCGCCATCGAGAACGACTTGCACGTCGTCGTTCATCGATTGGACCACCTCTTGAGCCGTGACAGACTCCGGTTGACCGGCCCGATTCGCGCTGGTCAGCACGACGGGTCCCGCCAACAACCGCAATACTTCGTGAATCGCCGCATGCGCCGGAACTCGGAACCCGATCGTCCCCTTGGGCGAGACGGCCTGCTGCACCACCGGCGGCAACTGCGTTAACAGGCTCTGCGGGTGATGATTTTCCAAAACCAAGGTCACCGGGCCAGGCCAGCAGCGACGGGCCAGACGGCGACCGAGTGGGCCGAGACCCGGAACATAGTCCAGGGCTTCTTCTGCGCTGCGCACGGCCAGGGCCAAAGGCCGGTCGGGATCTCGGTCTTTGCTCTTCAATAGCCGTTCGACGGCCGGCTCGCACAACGCCGAAACGGCCAGCCCATAGACCGTCTCTGTCGGGAACGCTACAACCTTTCCCTCCGCAAGGGCTTGGACCGCGCGATGAATCATATCGCGCGAATCGTCGGCGCTGGACAGATCGAGCACGAGGGGTGGCATATGCAGTGTGTGCCGAAGAACAAAAGTTGATAGGATCGATTGCCAGGGCCGGCCCCGCGATGCTCAAATCGCCCCATTCAACTTGAGCGAAAACGGGGCGAGCAGCAACGGTCGACCGGCGGACGCCGTTTCGACGGACCGGCGTGGCCGCACAGCGACAAAGCATGCGACTGCAGGTAGGAAAATGCCTGCGGGCCGTGTCTGCGCCGCTGTGTCTTGTCAGCGCAACAGATTATGATACGAGTGTTTGCAACACGCGGTCAAGAGGCGCAGCCATGTCCACACCCGGCGAATTCGCATTAGGCGTTTTAGGAAAACCGGGGCGTTTTTCGTGGGTTGGACACTCCCGCGCTTTCGCGTTGCTATTGAGTTGGGCGCTACTATGCCTGACGGCGACTGGTTGCGGCGAGACAGGGCCAAATATCGGCAAGCTCGACGTCGTCTGGGGCCGCCGTGGCATTTCGGATGGTCGGCTGCAAAAGCCTCGCTCGATCGCGATCGACAATCAGGACCAGATTTACATTGTCGACATGACGGCTCGAATCCAGGTGTTTACGCCGGATGGCGAGTTTCTCCGTTCCTGGCAGACGCCGGTCCACACCAACGGCCGGCCGACGGGACTGGCGATCGACCGGCACGGCAACGTGGTTGTCTCTGACACGCACTATTATCAGGTGCTAATCTACTCACCTGAGGGGAAGCTGCTCGATTGGATTGGCGGCGAGCAAGGGACGAAATTGGGCCAGTTTGCCTGGGTGACCGACTGCGTCGAAGACTCACAAGGAAATCGCTACATTTCTGAATACGGCGAATGTGACCGAATCCAAAAGATCTCGGCCGACAAGACATTTCTCAAGGAATGGGGAGGGCATGGCTCGGCGCCGGGCGAGTTCATCCGGCCGCAGGGGATGAGCGTCGACGAGCAAGACCGCCTCTGGGTCGTCGACGCCTGCAACCACCGGATCCAGGTCTTCGACGCGGACGGGGACCTGGTCAAGATCTGGGGCGAGGCT
>DASXPZ010000778.1:0-5864 GCA_036493275.1 Pirellulales bacterium | reverse complement strand
CCCGTCGGGACCTTGCTCGTGAACGTGCTAGGCTGCCTGTTGCTGGGCATGCTGGCCGCCCTCTTCGCCGGGCCGATCGTGGTGCGCGAAGAGATTCGTCTCGGACTCACTGTGGGCGTTTTGGGAGGCTTTACGACCTTTTCCACGTTCGGCCTGGAGACTTTCGACATCGCCATGAAAGACCAACAGTGGTGGATGGCCGGGGCCAACATCGTCCTCAGTTGCGGACTTGGACTGCTAGCGATCTGGGGCGGAACGCGCATCGGCCAGGCTTGGGTTGGCGCATGACGTGGCGCCCGGAAAACAAGTCGCAACCGCCCGTAGAATGGGGCTGCTCTTGTGCGCGACAAGCTTCCAAGTCCGCGCCGTTCATCCGCTCGCGCGCCAAATGAAAACGGCGCCAGCACGATCCTGCGATCGTTCCGGCGCAGTGATTGTTTCGAATCGTTCGCTGGCGCGATGGACGGCCGCTTGCGCGTTATCGCTTCGAGAACTGCGTCCCGCGGCGGGCGCCGCGCAGACCGTACTTCTTGCGCTCCTTCATGCGGCTATCGCGCGTCAGCAGGCTTTGCTGACGCAGCGCGTCTTCCAGCGCGGTATCGAAAATCTTCAGTGCGCGGGCGATTCCCAGCTTGCAAGCGCCTGCCTGCCCTGTCACGCCGCCGCCGTGAACCTTGATCGAGACGTCAACCGTCTCGCGACTGCCGGTCGCGTCGAGCGGAGCGAGCACGGCGCGCCGGTCTTGCTCGCGAACGAAGAACTCGGCGAAGGGGCGGCTGTTGACCACGATCGTTCCCTTGCCCGGACGAACGCGAACTCGCGCCACCGACGTCTTGCGTCGGCCAGTCCCCAAAAAATCGCCGCCGCTCTTCTTGGCGACAGGCGCTTCAACAGTCGACATAACAATCCTCGTAGTGGTTTCGAACGAATTTTTTTCAGCTCAGGCCGCGGCAAAGGACGCCGCGCCCGGCGTTACGGGTGGATAGATTACTTACTGGCGAGCTGCTTCGGCTCGGGAAGCTGCGCCTGGTGCGGATGCTCGCTGCCGGCGTAGATCTTCAGCTTGGAGAACATTTTCGCGGCCAGCTTGTTCTTGGGCAGCATGCGGCGAACCGCTTCGCTGAGGATCAACTCCGGCCGCCGCGCCAACCGATGCCCGGCCGTCTCGACCCGCAGGCCGGTATAGCCGGTATAGTGCGTGTACTTTTTGTTGTTCCACTTCTGACCGGTGAACGCCACCTGCTCGGCGTTGATCACGACGACGAAGTCCCCCGTGTCGACGTGGGGCGTGTAGGTGGGGCGGTGCTTCCCCATCAAAATCATGGCGATCTGCGAGGCCATGCGACCTACGACCTGATCCTTGGCGTCAATGAGCCACCACTTTTGTTCCACTTCACCTGGCTTGGCCATGTAGGTCTTCATCATCGCGCGTCCGGCCTGGACGCTCCTGGCGGCTTAGTTCTGTATGCTGAGAAACCAGCAATTTACCCGCTTCGCCTTGTTCGATCAAGGCTGGCAACCTAGTCTTGAGGGCGGTTGAGCAGCAGCCGGTTGACAAAAAGCTCCCCACAAGGCGGCGGATAACTTCCCGAAAATTCCGGCCTTTCCAATTTCAACCGCGTTTTTGAGGGGAATCCTGGAGAGTCCGCAGGGGGCCGTTTAAGGGGAGTGCTTCCGAGTCCCAGCCGCACGGGCGGCGAGGGGCGAACGTCTGAATGTCGCGTATGGAACCCGAATCACCCGAGCCAGCGACGCCCGACACCACGGCCGGCGGGGCGTTTGCGACCAGCTTCTCGACCGAGGGGCTCCGCGCGGCCGTCCGCAGTGGCAGCCGCCGCACCCTTTGGGCGCAAGGCGCCTCGCACGTGATTTCACTCGTCGTGCTGGCCAGTCTGATGCGGCTGATCGGGCCGCAGAACTTCGGCCTCTTCGCAATGGTCGTCCCGCTCATGCTGCTGCTGCGTCTCGGTAGCGCGATGGGCATGAACATCGCCACGGTTCAACTCCCCGACCTCACGTCGGAGCAGGTTTCTTCGGCGTTTTGGTTGCACGTCCTTCTCGGCCTGGCGATGGGAGTGGTCACGCTTGCCGTGGCGCCGATTGTCGCCTGGTTCAATCACACGCCGGAGCTCTTTCTGGTTACGGTGGCGCTGGTGGGAACGCCGTTGGCCAGCGCCGTCGGACTGCAACATTGCTCGCTGCTCGAACGAAACCTGCGTCTAGGAAGCGCCGCGGTCGCGCGGTTGGGCGCCCAGTTCTTAGGCGGCGTCGCGGCGGTTTACGTAGCATGGCACGGGGGTGGAGTGTGGGCCCTAGTCGTGCAACAGTACGTGGAATTGTTGGTCACCGCCGCCATCGCCTGGTATCTCGAACCGTGGCGACCGCAAAGACCCGCGCGAGGCGCGCCGATCGGGCACGTGCTGCGATTTGGCGGCTATTTTACCGCCAGCGCCGTGGTATTGCTCCTGTTGACGAGCGTCGACAAGCTGCTGGTAGGGCGCGTGCTTGGCGCCGCGGCCTTGGGCTTTTACAGCCAGGCCTTCAGCTTGATGAACAAGCCGATCGTCATTCTGACTGCGCCCCTGAGCACGATCATGCTTCCGGCGCTCGCTCGCAGTGCCCACGAACGGGGAAATTACATCCAGATCGTGCTCGCCTTTGAGCGGTTGGTCGCCGTGTTGAGCTTTCCGGCAGGGATTGGGCTGATGGTAGTCGCCCAGGATACAATGCTCGCCTTCGGCGGTTCGGAATGGGCCGAGGCCGGACCGCTGCTCGCGGCCCTTTCGCCGACGATCTTGACGCTGACCTTCATCATGACCGCGTCGAGCGTCTTTGCCTCGGCCGGACAATGGAGAGCCATGTTCCTCGGCTCCGTATTGATGGCCGTTGTGCTGGTTCAGGGCCTGTTCGTGGGTCTTTACGTCGGCGGGCAGTACGGAGGCGCAACGCTCGGTGTCGCCTGGGCTTACTCGCTGACGACCTGCATGGCAATCTTCGTCCCCTACATGGTCTTCTGCATGCGGGCGATCGGCGTCTCGCCCCTGGCCTGGGCGCGGCAATTGGTCCGACCCGCGATGGCGGCCATCGGCATGGGAGTGATCGTGTTCGTGGCGCGCGAGAAGTTATTGGGAGTGACTAGCCTGGGCCCGGCCGCCCGCCTGGTGATAGCGATGTCGATCGGCGTGGTGGCTTACGGGGCCCTGGCCTGGCGAGAGCTTCGCTGGTGCGCGGCCCAACTCCGCGGGATTTGAATTTGTTCAAACGCCCGCCAGAGTGGCCAAAGGTCGTTTACCTCAACCATTTGCGCGAAGCGAAACCGATCGCGCTACGCCGCTGTGCGCTCCCCCTGGTCCTTTGGGGGCGATAACGACAAAATCGCGGGCCGGGCGGGGACGGTCGGGGCATCGAATCGCCAACGAAGCCCTTTCCGATCCTCGGCGCCATCGGAATTCTTGACCAGTTTGAGTGACGGCCTGGGGCGGGCCCTGAAAAGCATGTTGCATCCTCCCTGACAAATGCGCTCAGTCGATCGGGTCACCTGCAGATGAATTGGCCGCAGGCAAAACAGCCCAGAAGTCCTATGTTTCCGAGGCTATCGGCCCAGCAAAGTTCGAGCGATCGGTTGAATTGACTAAATAAGCAAGCCCGGCAAGGAATAAGCGGCACATATTGAAAACAAACGGTCGAAGTCCCTACAAGTCGATGCAAACTACTGAGCTTCCGCTCATGGCGGCCGACCCCAAAACCGCGGAAAGTCTGCGCAAGCGATTCCCTGACTTGTCGGCCAAGAGTACCGGGAATCGTGATTCGAGCACAAGCCGGAAATATGGCGCGAACCGGGGCTTGTCGCGAAGCGATGTCCAAACCTGTGGACCAGATTCGAGATCGAATGAATAGTTACTGAGGGGATTCTCGTTCCCGGCGCGTAATACCCTACGGCACAGCGTCGCTGTCCGCTGATAAATTCCGCTCTCCGTAGCCCCCGCGTCGCCCGAATCGCTATGATGAGCGAAGGGGGCGTCTCGTGGCGCCGCCCATCTTTTCGACCAAGGACACGCGATGCAAACCGATGTTTCGACACCGCCGACGGGCGATCGTCGCTTGGCAGAAAGCGCCGCGACAGGGAAGGTTCGCGCCCCGCTGGCCAGGGTCGATGTTCCGCCTGGCGCCGCGGCGCGCCATATCCTGTGGCCCTACGTGATCGGCGTCGGGTTTTATCACGCGGTGGCGCTGCTGGCGTTTGTCCCCTGGCTGTTCAGTTGGACGGGAGTGGCGCTGGCGCTCTTTGGCCTGTATGCGTTTGGCACGCTCGGGATCAATCTCTGCTACCACCGCTTGTTGACCCACGGCAGCCTGGTTTGTCCCAAGTGGTTCGAGCATTGCCTGGCCGTGTTGGGCGTCTGCTGCCTGCAAGACACGCCGGGACGCTGGGTGGCCGTGCATCGGATGCACCATCAATACTCTGACGAACAGCCCGACCCCCACACGCCGCTGGTGAATTTTCTCTGGTCGCACATGGGCTGGTTGTTCGTCGAGAATCACGACGTCAATTCGATCGCCGCCTACGACCGCTACGCTCGCGACATCCTGCGAGATCCGTTCTACATGCGATTGGAACGGAATTTGAACTGGTTGTGGATCGTGTTGGCGTCGTGGGGCGTGTTTTTCGGCGCCGGAACGCTGGCCGGTTACTTGATGACGGGAACCGGCGCCAGCGCGCTGCAATTCGGCCTCAGCGTCCTCTTGTGGGGCGTGTTTGTCCGCACCGTGGCGGTGTGGCACATCACCTGGAGCGTGAATTCGCTGTCGCATGTCTTCGGTTATCAGACGTACGACACCGGCGAGGACAGCCGCAACAACTGGTTCGTCGGCCTGATCAGCAATGGTGAAGGGTGGCACAATAACCACCACGCCGATCAACGCAGCGCCGCCCACGGACATCGCTGGTGGGAATTGGACGTCACGTACCTGACAATTCGTCTTTTCAAGGCAGTGGGCCTGGCCCACGACGTGATTCTGCCGAACGCCCGCACGCTCGATCGGGCGACGATCAGCGAGCAGGAATAACTCCGGGCTCGCTCACTTCGCCGTGCTCGTATTCAACGCGATCACGCCGCGCGAACGCCCCGCCGCTAGCCGGAAAGCGGCTGTTTTGATAGGCTGCTCGGCGCCAGTCGTGCCCGGCGAGTGCGGGCGATTGCGCCCTTACGCTCGTCGCGGGCGTTGCCTTTCGCTACCGAATTGGAGCAGAGAGATGGTATTGCCGGCCCCCAAGAAGATTCATCGCGAGCAACTCGGCCCGGACGAGAGTCTCTGCGATCACTGCACGGCGAAGTGCTGCAAATATTTCGCGCTGCCGATCGACACTCCGACTGAGCAAACCGATTTCGATTACATCCGCTGGTATTTGCTCCATGGGCAGGCCTCGGTGTTCGTCGAAGAGGGAGATTGGTACCTGCTGGTCCACACCACGTGCAAACATCTGCAACCCGATAGCCGTTGCGGCATCTATCATACGCGTCCGCAAATCTGTCGCGACTATTCAACCGTCAACTGCGAATATGAAGACGATTGGGTGTACGAGCGCTATTTCGAAGCGCCGGAGCAGGTAGAAGAATACGTCGAGGCGGTCCTGCCATTGAAAAAGGGGCACACCTTCCGCAGTCGTCGGCCCGACTTGCTCCCGATCATTGGCTGATGTCCGGCGGCCGGCGGTGGTTTGCAACTCGATTCAAAGCGCGCAGTAAAAACGGACGCGAAGGCCGATGTGGTTGGCGGCGAGCGACCGACGCTTAGTGTTTTGCAACATTCTCTGTCTCTCGCGCTGATTCGTTCCCGGCGTGCGCCGGCTTCATACGATCCCA
>DASXPZ010000777.1:0-4063 GCA_036493275.1 Pirellulales bacterium | reverse complement strand
CCGCCGCATGCGCCGATCGAAAGCCGAGCAAGATCCAAAACACGACGACCCTCCCCAAAAAACCAATCGCTACGAACCACCACACCCCGGCAAAGCGCAAACCAAGAAAATCTCGGACACTATTGGGCTTGTCCAGCAGTGGCGCACCAAGATCAAGCTGTGACAAAGCTCTAAGCCCCATCAACCGTTTTGCCGGCGGCTTGAAAGACCTCGGCCAGCAGGGCCGCCACTTCGGCATACATCGCCTGCGGAACCGCGCCCTTGATGGCGACGTCGCGCGCCAGTCGCTGCGCAAGCGCCGGTCGTTCGACCACCGGCACGCTCTGTTCGTTGGCCAGATCTCGAACGCGCGCGGCGAAACGTCCTGCCCCTTTGGCTACGACGATCGGCGCCGTCATCGTCGCCGCGTCGTAGCGCACAGCGACTGCGCTTCGATCGCCATCCGTGATCACCGCGTCCGCCTCGGCTACCGCCGCGATCCCCGGACTTTGACCCCAACTGCGCTGCATTGCCCGTCGACGGGCAATAACGGCCGGGTCCCCTTGCAAATTCTTCATTTCTTCGCGTAGCTCTTGCGTCGTCATACGCATGTCGCGTTCGTGTTTCCAGCGGGCGAGAGCGTAATCGAGCCCTGAGAGCGCCAACAGCGCCAAACTGACTTCGAGCGTGGTCCAGAACAAAACATTTCCGACGAGCGCCAGCAGCGATGCGATTGGCAATTGGCCACAGCCCATGATCTCGTTTCGCCGCGCGTAGAGGCTGTAGTAGGAGACGGCTCCCACCACGGCCAGCTTCAACAGGCCGAGCGGGACGCGCTGCAAGTTCGACATCGATGCCATCCGGCGAAGTCCCGCCAGCGGATCAAGTCGCGACCAATCAGGCAGCAGCTTAGCGGGCGCGAATTGAAATCCAACTTGCAATAAGTGAGACGCGCAGCCGACGAGCAAGATCAAGCCTAACAGCGGCAAGAGCGCGGTGGCGACGGCCGAGATCGTTTGATTCCAAGCCCGCAGCGCAAACGGAAGATCGGCCACCAGCCACGGTTCGCCCCCCAGTTGTCGCAGCAAGACGCCCGTCACCAGCGCAATGACGGGCCGGCCCAACATCCAGATGGCGGCCAGGGCGCCGAGAAGCAACATCGTCGCGGCCAACTCCTGGCTCCGCGCAACCTGCCCCTGCTCGCGCGCCTGCTGGCGACGATGCGGCGTAGGCGCGTGCGTTTTATCGCCAAGATGTTCTGCCATAAACGTTGAAGCGTTCCCTCAAACCACGACTTAGGCCGCCGGCGCCGATTTCACAATCGCCTCGAACAACGCCGAAATCGCCGGCTGCAACTCTGCTTCGAACAACCAGGCGATCGTGCCGAGCGAGATCATCAACACGCCGAACGTCACCAGCGCGTTCAAACCGAAGCCGAGCGCCAGCACGTTGAGCTGTGGAAGCGTTCGGCCGATCAATCCCAGTATCAGGGTCGCCAACATCAGGGCTAACACCACCGGCGCCGCGCCGCGCACTCCAAGACTAAAACTCTGGGACAAGATCGCCAGCAGCGTTTCGCCAAGCGATTCCGACAGCTTCGCCGCGCCGGCCGGGATGACCCTGTAGGTTTCGAGTAGCGCGCCGATTAGCCAGCGATGGGCCCCCACGATGAGATAGATCGCCGTTGCAAACAGCCCCAACAGCCTGGAAAAGACGGGCACGCTCCCTCCCATGCCCGGATCGAACGCCTGCGCGGCCGAGAGCCCGCTGAGCTGCGCGATCAGATGCCCGGAGATTTGCGCAGCGCCCAACAGGATCGAAACGCCTAACCCCAGCGAGGCGCCTACGATCAACTCGTTCGCCAGCGGCAGTGATAGCGCGGCCAGGGTTTGCGGCGGAGTGGGGGCTAATTCAATCTGCGTCGGCGTAATCACCAGCGCGAGCGCGAGGGCCAAAACCGCCCGGACTTGCTTCGGCGCTTGGATTGACGTGCAGAGCGGCGCGGTCAGCACCAGCCCGGTCACCCGCGCCAAGACGAACGTAAACGTCAGGAAGTGATGGCTGTAGAGCTCGACGAGCCAATTCATAGGCGACATATTCCGCCAGGGCGATGGCTGAATTTCGGACATTGACGCATCGAACGGCGCCTACAGCGAAGACGGGATGTTGTGCACCAGGTCTTGAAAGTATGTCACCAGCCGCGTAACCAGCCACGGCATGCCAATCGAAGTCACGACCAGCATCGCGATCAGCTTCGGCACGAACGACAGCGTCTGTTCCTGAATCTGCGTCGCTGCTTGCAACAGACCCACCAGCAACCCAACAACCAGTCCGGCGACCAGCACTGGGGCGCAGAGCACCAGCGTTGTCATGATCGCCTGTCGCCCCAGATCTATGGCCGCTTGCGGGTCCATCGGAACATCAACTCCTTATCAGACCCAACGCGCGCAATGACGCCTTGGAAATTCAGGTGGCCGCTAGACATACGCCTGGAAGCTGGACAGCAACATCCCCACCACCAGGCGCCAACCGTCGACCAGCACGAACAACATCAGCTTGAATGGCAGCGAGATCAGCACCGGCGGCAACATCAGCATCCCCATCGAGACCAGCACGCTGCTGATCACCATGTCGAGAATCAAAAATGGCAAATAGACCTGAAATCCGATCAGAAATGCGGTCTTCAACTCACTGATCATGAACGCGGGCGCGAGCGCCACCAGCGGCACATCCTCGTAATACTGATAGTCCGCCTGCTGCGATTCCGGCAGCGCTTGCACAAACAGGCGAACGTCGTCGCCGTTGTTCGTTTTCTCGATCTGCTGGCTCATAAAGCGACGGATCGGCCGGCTGCCAGCCTCCCAGGCCGTTTGCAGATCGATCTGCTCGTTCGAATAGGGCACGATCGCCTGGTCGTAGACCTCTTTCCAAACCGGCGCCATGATCAGCAGCGTCAAAAAGAGTGAGATCGACGTGATCACCTGACCTGGCGGCAACTGCTGGGCGCCCAGCGCCTGCCGAAGCAAACTCAACACGACCACGATCCGCACAAAGCAAGTCGTCATCAGTAGCGCGGCCGGCGCCAGGCTGAGGACCGACAGCAACAACATCACTTGCAAGGTCGAGCTCAGCCCTTCGGGACTGGTCCAACTCTCAGGGCCGGCGAGCAATCCCTCGGGAAGCGCCAGTGAGACCGGCGCAGCGCCGGCCGTTGCTGGATGTGCGACTGGCTTCGCCGCGGACTCGGCCACGCCCGGCGGCGGGGACGAGGGAGGAACGCCCGTCAGGGGCGCGACGAAAGTCGTGGGCGCCACCGGCTGAGCCGGCAGGCGAAGTTGCGTATTGGCCGCGGCGTCGCGCGGTTCTCGCAGTTCGGCCGCGCTCTGCGACGCCGCCGGGCGGACGAAGAGTGCGCAGACCACCACAGCCTCGCAAATCAGAATCAGACGCGATCGACTTCGCGACTTCATGGAAGCCATTTTTCTAGCCACGGTTTCGTTCCTGTGCGGTCGGAGGAACAGAACCGGGCGAAGCCGGACGTTTGACGGTTCTCGTAGCGTCGGCCGGCTTACGCTCGAACTGCTGCAAGATCTGACGAAAACTAGCGGCCGGATTCGCAGGCGACGATTGTCGCGCCAGGTTCGTCAAATGCTCGACCTCATCCGGATCGGTCACCTCAGTCAATGTCTCTGCGCCCGTGGCCGTCACGTTGACCAGCACTAGCTTCTTCCCGAAGCGGATGAGCTGCGCTTGTTGTCGATGCCCCAGCGGCACATGACCGAGCACGTCGACCACTTCGGTAGGGAGCCGGCGCGTACCGCCCGGAACGACGCGCCGCATCATCCACATCACCAGAAACAAAACGCCGATCACCACCGCCAGGCTTGCCATCACCGCGACGAACGACGAGCCGGCGCCCGAGGTGGCGCTCGAAGAACCAGCGTCTTTGTCAGCGTAGCGGGAGTCGGCCGCTCCCGGTCGAATCGGCGTCTTGCCGGCGCTGCCGGATTTGTTGGTAAGTGATTTGGAAGGCGTCTGCGCAATGCCCGGTTGCAGGAGCGGCGCCTCGTGCGAAGTCTGACGG
>DASXPZ010000776.1:0-1914 GCA_036493275.1 Pirellulales bacterium | reverse complement strand
TGCGGGGCTCATGCAGCGAGTATTTCAGCAACATGTCCGGCGCCGCAATCTCGTCGACCACACTCAGATTGCAGGTCTTGCCCCAAAAGTCGGTGAACCAACGGCCGACGATGGCCTTGTTGTCATCTTGCAAGCTCATGGCAGTGCTTCTCGATTGTTGCCTCACAGGTCATCGGGTAGATCCGATGACCTTTGCATGCCTAGCTTTCTCTGGTCGCCCATGAACTCCGGTTCTTACCTCCATATCGAACTCCGAGCCGCCCGTCCCTTCGCCTTTTTCGCCAGCGAAGCGGCCTTGGTCGCTGCCGCCTCACAATCGGATTTGAAAGCAAGCACCGGAGTGTGAAGTCCGCGCGGCAACGGCATCATTGCTCACGATGTTGCATAATCGAAGATGAACAAAGATGACCTCGACGCCCGCCAAGACCGAAAAATCATCGCTACCGTCGGTGGCAGAGGACCCGCGCTGGGCACGGATTGTCGCTCGCGACAAGACGGCGGACGGTTATCTGTGGTACTCGGTGTATACGACCGGCGTTTATTGCAGACCATCGTGCCCTTCGCGCACGGCCAATCCCAACAATGTTCAGCTCCACGACACTCTGGAGAGTGCAAGAGCTACCGGCTTCCGGCCCTGCAAACGGTGCAATCCCGACGGCCCGTCGATCGAGAGCGAGAATGCAGCCCTCGTTGCGAGGGCCTGCAGAATAATCGAGGAGAGCGAGGAAGAGCCGTCGCTGGAAGTGCTAGCGGCCGCGGTCGGTCGGAGCCCAAGCTATTTCCACCGAATGTTCAAGGCCGCCACCGGCCTCACGCCCAAAGACTACGCCGCCGCCCATCGCGCGGCGAAGGTCCGGGAGGGACTGGCCTCGGGCTGCAGCGTCACCGAAGCGATCTACGATGCGGGTTTCAATTCGAGCGGGCGGTTCTACGAGAAGTCGACCCACATGCTCGGGATGACTCCGTCCCAGTACCGCGCCGGCGGCCCGAATGAGGAGATCAAGTTCGCGGTTGGCCAGACTTCTCTGGGGGCCATTTTGGTCGCTTCAAGCAAGAAAGGTGTCGCAGCCGTCCTACTCGGAGATGATCCGGATAAGCTCGTGCGCAACCTTCAAGACCGCTTCCCGAGCGCGCATCTCGTCGGCGCCGATCGTGACTACGAAGCCTTGGTGGCTCGAGTTGTGGGGTTCGTCGAGGCGCCGCGGATCGGCCTGGATCTTCCCCTTGATGTTCGTGGCACTGCTTTCCAGCGACGCGTGTGGCAAGAGCTCCAGGAGATCCCGGTTGGCGCAACCGTGTCCTATACTGAGATCGCGCGGCGCATCGGCACGCCGAAGGCCGTGCGTGCCGTGGCAGGAGCGTGCGCCGCGAACATTCTTGCCGTCGCCATTCCCTGCCACCGTGTCGTTCGGAACGATGGTTCGCTCTCTGGCTATGTTTGGGGCGTCGAACGCAAGCGCGTTTTGCTCGACCGCGAAGCTTCACAAAACAAGTAACCGCGGCGCCACGGCTGCGGCCCCAACGAAAATACAACTCACTTGAGGGTTCCGAGTGCGGGCGAAAGAACGACGGCTTTCGGCGCAACCTTGGCGTCGGCGCCCGTGTCGACGAAGGGCCGGAAACCACCCTTCTCAGCCACTCAGCCTTCGCGCTTGGGAATGGCTTTCCTGCCCCCACAGCAGTCGTGCCTTTCCCCGGTGTGGCGTGCCTTTCGGATCGAAACCCGAACATTTGGTCGTGCGGCCGCAAGCGTTGGCGTCAGTGGTGTAGAAATCAAAATTTCTGCGGCGAAAGAGGACTTGCACCGCAGCCGAAGAAAGCTGAATGATTGCACAAATGTGGCGATTGCATAAGAGAGGAGGCCTGTCTATGGAACGTCCTACGGACCCAGCGAAGCTGAAGGCCCAAATAGCT
>DASXPZ010000775.1:0-2681 GCA_036493275.1 Pirellulales bacterium | reverse complement strand
GGCCGGCGCGTGGCTCGGCTCCATTCCGTTATCCCGCCTCGACTCGGCGTCGCGATCTTGCCCCACGACGGACCTCCCTCGTTGCGGATGGTCAACTCACCACGGCCGCGTCGGAAACAAACGGGCGCTGTGGCCCGCTTGGCCTCGATTAGCGCGAACCGGGCGTCAAAACTTCGCCCCCCACTTCAGCGAGCGCATTTCCAGCGTCGGCCAATGTCTGGTCGCGAGCGACCGAACGGTCTTCGACGACGATCAAAATCTTGCCGTCGGCAACCGCTTGATCTGCCGCGACGGCAACCTGCTTGTCGACGCCGCGCCCTTGGAGCGCTCCGGCCAGACCAGCGACGATTCCCCCGGCCCATCGCGAACCTGCGCCGGCCGCGAACAGCCCAACTCCGCCGCAGGCCATCGTGCCGACAACCGGTTGCCATTCGCCCAATTGCGGCGCCAGCGGCGCGACGGCGCTGCCGAGTTGCCCGTTGCGCCAGTCCTCCGAATAGAGAACCGTAACGTGATCGGCCGAGAGTCCGAGCCGCAGCACCGCGTCAACCGCCCGATCGGCGGCGGCGACGTCAGCAAAAATCCCCAGGCACACAGCCTGCCCTATGGTGGACGAAGAAGACATCGAGAACCTGCTCCTGCGCGAGAAGACGCCTCCCGAGCGAAGAGGGCGCTCGGGCCTGCTTCAAGTGTAGGGCTTGATTCGCCCCATGACAAACGCCGACGGCGGCGAGGCAGGAAGACTGGCGGATCAGCCACACTAACCCGAAGCGCGAGCGAGGGTTCTTCCTAAGCGTGGCCTCAGCAGCAATTACACTACACTGGGCTGTGTGACCGCGCAAGAATAACCGCCCCGAAGAATAGGGACCTCGACTTCATGACGCCGCACAAAGAACCCTCGCTAGCGCGTCGGGTTAGTATGCCGTCCCGCGGTTGACGCCTGAAATGAAAATGGATAATCCGGCCTAGGCGGCGGCAGGCGCTCGATTCAATGTCGCCATCCGCTCGCGCACCGCGGGTTGCTGATCGAGCAGGTCGGCGATGCGTCGCCAATCGAAACCTTCGGCGCCCAAGGCGTCGTAGAATGTGTGGAGGTGGTGCCAGTCTTCTTCGTGATCGACGGTCAGCCGCAGATCGTCTCGATCGAGTTCCGCGGGCGCCGGGATCAGGCGCAGCCGAAACAACTCCGGGTGGGAATAGAGGAACCGCGTTGGTTGATCGCGATCTTTCCGCGTGACCGCCAGGCTTTCCGCTCGACGGACCGCGTCGGCGCCGCACCACTCGCTGAACACGCCCAGCGGCGAGAGTATGCTCGGTCGGCCGTCGCGCGAGCAATAACTGATGTAATCGAACGTGGGGTGGTCAGTCGCCGTGATCACCAGGCGGTCGACAAATCCTGGATCGACGAACAGCCGGCAAGCGGGGACATGCACCACGGCGTCAGGGCGATAACAATCGACCACTTCGCAGAGGCGTCCCAACGGATCGGTGCGCTTGCTGACGAAGACCGGCACGTCGCGCGGCACAAGATCGCTGATCGCATCGGCGTCGGCCCCATGACCAATGACCACCACCACGCCTTCCAAACGGTCGCAGTCGGTCAAGCGTCGGACGAGGCGCTCCAATAGCGACTGGCCCCCCAAGCGACGCGAAAAGGGAGTTTTTGTCCCAGGAGCAACCACTTTGGGCTGCACGACGGCCATCGTCCTCAACATGCGAGCGAGCCTCAATCCATTGCCAGACGAAAGAAGGGAACGGCTCAAGAGAGAGCCACAGTCCAAAACGGGCGGGAGTCTAGCAACGACTGCTGGCAAGCGTCAATACGAGCCGCCTGCGGGCGCCAGCACGGCCAAAATGGAGGCCGATCTTAGTCCGTCGCTATCCCAGCGCCGGTCGCCCTGGGATTACTTCGAGGGGCCGCGACCGAGCGGCTCCAATTCGTAGGCGCTGTCGGCGTCCTTGGGCTTCGGCGGGGCCCACGGGCGGCGGATCTTGAAATTGGCGGCGTCGATTCGCTCGGCAATTTTGCGTCCCCCGTCCTTTTCGTCAGGCAACACCTTGCCGGCGTTCCCTCCCTTGCCGAAGGTGATGCTCTGGCGCGGATCCTTCCAGCCTGAAAGCTCGAAGAACTTGACGGCGGGGATGACTTCGACGCCCAGCGTCTTGGCCTGGCCAAGAAGCTTTTGCGCCCCTTCGCGGGCTTGCTTGTCTTCGACCAGTGTTCCCAGGATCAGGTAGCGGGTGTCGAGCGTCAGTTCTCCGGTGATCTTACCCTGGTTATCGACTTCGGCGTCGATCTGGCCTCCCATCTGGCTCACCAGATCGCGGACCATGGCCCGATCGTCGGTACCGTCTTTATTGAGGTCGATCTTCCCCAGCACGGCAAAGCGGAGCTTTTGTCCGGAGCTCCAGAGCGGGGTATAGATTTTGTCGCCTGGCACCATCGGGTTCGCTCCGTCTTCATCCAGGATCCGGCAGAGCGACATGTGATCGTCCATGATCTGCAAGACTTCAATGCTCCCCTTCAGGCCTTTTCCTTCCTTCGTATTGGCCTGGAAATCATGCACGCTGAAATTGGTCAGCCGCGGCAGGTTGTCGTTCTTTCCCAGGTTGATGTAGACGGTCTTGTTGAAGGGGTTAACCGATTGAATCGTGCCGTCGGCGACTTCGAACGTCGGCTC
>DASXPZ010000774.1:0-7117 GCA_036493275.1 Pirellulales bacterium | reverse complement strand
CCAAGAAAGCGGCCAAGGCAGATTTCCAGCCTCATCTGGAGCTGGTCTATCACCTCTGGAGCATTCCGAACAAGACCAGCCTGGTCCTCAAGGTAATGCTTCCCCGTTGGCAGAACGATGTGGCGGGGCAAATCCCGGAAGTGCCGTCGGTGGCTGGCGTTTGGAGCACCGCCGACTGGCACGAGCGTGAAGTGTATGACCTCAGCGGCGTCCGCTTCATCGGCCATCCCAACTTGCGGCGGATCCTCTGCCCAGAAGATTGGGTTGGCCACCCGCTGCGTAAAGACTACGAGATGCCGCTGGAGTATCACGGCATCCGCGGCCGTTAATCACAAGTTCATACGAGTGGTCAGCGCGCTTACGAAGTCGCGTCAAGCCAAACTAACCAAAATCCAACGAGCAGGCCACACGGCCGGCTCTTTGCCACGACGGTGGCGGACAATCCGCCCTCCTGACTTAAGTCTTCAAGGTAATTGCCATGGCTACGCATCTAGACGACCCGCGCGTCATCGAGTTCGACGTCCGAACCGATGAAATGCTGGTGAACATGGGCCCTCAGCATCCCAGCACCCACGGCGTATTGCGATTGGTGCTGCGGACCGATGGCGAAGTCGTTTCGGAATGCGTTCCGCACATCGGCTATCTGCATCGCTGCGCGGAAAAGATCGGTGAGAATCTCACGCCCCGGCAATGGATTCCCTACACCGACCGGATGGACTATCTGGCCGGCATGAACATGAATCTCGGTTGGGCCCTGACGGTCGAAAAGCTGCTCAAGTATCAATTGCCCGAGAAGGCCAAGCACCTGCGCGTGATCATCGTCGAGATGAACCGCATCGCCAGCCACCTGGTAGGCATGGGGGCGTATGGTCTCGATCTCGGCACGTTCAGCCCGTTTCTGTATGCGTTCCGCGAGCGCGAAAAGATCTTGGATTTGTTCGAGCTGGCCTGCGGCGCCCGGTTGACCTACAGCTATCTCACCGTCGGCGGCGCCACGCACGATTTGCCCTCGGGCTGGTTGAAACAGTGCGAAGCGTTTCTTGATCAGTTGCTGCCGGTGATTGTCGAGTGTCACGCTCTGCTGACGACGAACGCCATCTTTGTAAAGCGGACGGCCGGACTGGGCGTGCTGACGCCGGAAATGGCGATCGACTACGGCTGCACGGGGCCCGTGCTGCGCGGCAGCGGCGTTGATCACGATTTGCGTCGCGATGGCGAAGACCGTTACACCGACATGTATGACGGTTACGCCTTCGAGGTGATCGTCGAGAAGGACGGCCATTACCCGCGCGATCACGATTACCCCGCCGTGCCGCGCGAGGCGATCCTGGGAGACTGCTGGCATCGGTTCTATGTGCGGATGCTGGAAGTCATGCAATCAATCGATATGGTCCGACAGGCGATGGACCGCTACAGCACGGCCAAGGGAGATTTCGGCACGCCGGTCAAATTGGCCGAAAAGCTGCCGAAGGGAGAAGCCTATCTCGAGACCGAGGCGCCCCGCGGCCAAATGGGCTTTTATATCGTCAGCGACGGCGGCACGATCCCGCGCCGCGCGCGGGCTCGCAGCAGTTGCTTCTGCAATCTTTCGGTCACGCACGAACTGACGCGCGGCTGCCTAATCGCCGACGTGCCGGCCATCGTCGGCTCGCTCGACGTGGTGATGGGCGAAATCGATCGCTAGTTTTGCGACGGATAGCGCACGAAACAACGTGAACAGCGCTGGTGGCGCCTTCTTCTTGATGCTCGCGCTTTGGCGGCGTGGCGTTTTATTGCCTTGCATGGCTGCGATTTCGCCAGGGCCAATCACGGCGGTAGCGAGTCAACTCCGAATTATTTGGATTGCTTGCAAATACCTTGCAGGCGAGCCGCCGACTAGTCCAGAATACAGCTAGCGCGGCGGTTCGGAACGAGCGCCGTGGCATTGCGTCGCAAGAGGCGCCTCTCGTTTCCATGTGTCGCTCGACACGTCAGACTCAAGAGGCTCAGCGGAACGAGAGATATTATGCCTCGCGAATCATCGTCCGGCGGCCCGCAAGATCGCAACGCCGCGCTGGATCGTCGTCGCGGCGCAACGACGAGCATTGCGGCGCCGCCTGTGTCTCCTCCGCCAGTCACCATCCACACGTCAGCAGCAAGCGTCGTCTCAGACTCGACGTCACGGCCGCGTTCCGGAGGCGCGCTCTCGCTGGCAAAGACGGCCGAATCGAAACGCACGGCGGAAGCACCTCAATCGATCGCGGTGATGTTGTTCGAGCTCGCCCCCTCGTGGTTGACTTCGATCGTCGTTCACATGTTGCTGGTGATCGCCTTGGGGCTGATCGTGTTCAATGCGCCGTCGCGGCAGGCGCCAATCGGCTTCGAGCTAGGCGGAGGTTCGGGGCAAGGGGGCTTCGGCGGCGAGTTGGAAGACTCCGCAGGCCTGGCCGCCTATACGGCGGACGCCGACGCGACGCCGGTCGATGTTCTGGCGGCGCCGAGTGTTGCGCTGCAACCCATGCCGGGCTTGCCCACTGTCGAGATTCCCAATCGCGGAACACAGCGCGAGTTGTCCGATCTTTTTGTGAAAGGCGCCATCCGCGGCCCCGGCGACGGTTTCGGAACGGGCGAAGGCAGCGGTAAGGGAATCGGCAGAGGAGTTGACGGCGTCGGCTCGGGCAATGGCGCCGCGTCGACGCGAACGCAGATGTTCGGCGTGGTCGAAGAGGCCAGCTCGTTCGTCTACGTCTTCGATCGCTCGGACAGCATGAACTCGGTCCTCTCCTATTCGTCCGAGGGTTCGAACGTCTTCTCGATCACACCGCTCGAAGCAGCCAAGGCCGAATTGCTGCGCAGCCTGGAGGATTTGACCAAACAACAGCGCTTTCAAATCGTGTTTTACAACAACGCGACGTCGTTGTTTCGGCAGACTTCGGAGTCGCACCACTTGCTGATGGCGAATAAAGCCAACAAGCAACAGGCCGAGGACTACGTGTCCGCCATGCCGGGCGCCGGCGGCACATATCATCAGGCGGCGCTTGAGATCGCCTTGAAATTGCATCCTGACGCGATTTTTCTGCTGACCGACGGTGAGGAAAAGGACGACCCGACTCTGGCGGAACTAAAGCAACTGCGAAAGCTGAACCGCGGCCGGACGAGGATCAATGTGATTCATTTCTGTTTAAAGCCGCGCACCGGGAGCACTCTGGAACAGTTGGCCAGGGAAAATCGTGGCAAGCATCTCTCGTTCTTGTTGACCAAGCTCGTTCCGAACATGATGGACGCCGCGAATGAGGGAAAACAAATGAATCCGGCAAACGAGAGGGATCCTGTGAAAGCGCGCCCCAACATGGCGCCGTCGCGCAAGCCGGCCATGGACGACGCGGAAGAGAACGATGAGAATGATCCGGAGGAGGAAGTGGCCAGAAAATGAAAAAGTAGGGCTCGGCTCGATTATCAACAGGCCAGATCCTCCTACGATTCTTTTTGCCGCCAACACGAGCCGGTATGCCGCTCTCTTCGAAAATCGTCCCTCGATGGTTGATTTGCTTAGTCGCTCTCCTCGCGCTGGGCGCAGAGCAACCCTCTCGCGATTGGAAAGAAACTCACAGCTTTGCGGCGCCCGAGGCGACGCAGGCCGCCGCGGCGGACGACCGTTTCGTCTACGCTATCTCGAACCGAGTGATTGCTAAGTACGACCGCGCGACGGAAAAGCTCATTGCCCGCAGCACGGGCGAGGCGTCGCATCTGAACAGTGGTTTCTTCTTCGCCGGCAAGCTCTACTCGGCCCATTCGAACTTCCCCGAGAAACCGGAACGAAGCGAGCTCAAGGTTCTTGATCCAGAAAAAATGAGCCTCGAAACGTACAAGAATTTCGGCGCGAGCGACGGCAGCCTGACGTGGGCTATCCGCGATCCGGCCGAAGCGAAGAAAGCGGAGAGCGCCACCGATAGGCCGGACTTCCAGCCCCCTTCGACCGATTTCGACAAGGGAATCTGGTGGCTCAATTTCGCTTACTATGGCGACGAAAACTCCAAGACCTATCTCGCCCGTTACGAAAACGGACGCGAGACGCGCCGCTGGACGTACCCGCCCGAAGCGATCAAGAAATTCGGAAAAAATAGCGCCTCGTGCGGAATTTGGCGAGACGACAGGCTCCTGGTGACGGGACACGACGAGCGCGAGTTCCATCTCTTCGAGCTGCCAAAGGAGGGGAGCGTGTTGACGCTCGTCGCGACCGTCGCCGCTCCATTCACTGGGCAAGGCTTCGCCGCCGATCCGGCCGGCGGAGGTCTCATCGGAATCGATCGCGCGAAGCGGCGGGTTGTCATTGCAAGATAAGATCGCGCCGGCCTCGTAAGGTTTGCCGACTGGCAAAATTTTGCGGACCGCGAAGCGTTTCCTTTCTCTACCAACGGCCACCGGCGCTGCCGACCAGGAAGTTCACTTCGATTCCTCGCGCGCTCCGCCTGGTCAAAACGCGGGGGGTATAGTTGCCGGGATCATTCTTCCGCGGTAGGAGTACGCGCGCGGCTCGATGGAACGACGAAAGCCAACATTCGCGCCGGCTGGCAACTCTCGATGCGCGCCGCATTGGCTGCGCCTCGCGCTGGCTCTCAGCGCCGTTTGGCTCTGCGCGTTCGCTACTGGCTGCGTCTCTTATCGCAGCCCCTGCGTGCCGCCAGGCTTACTCACGGCCGAGTCGACGATCGATTTGAATTCCACGATACAAGCAACTCCCTATACCGAGCGCGAAGCGATTACGGCGTCTCTCGCGAGATTGAAGTCCGGCCCGGGCGACGCCGTCGACCCTGGACGCAGGAAGTTTAACGTCCTGGCGCTCTCGGGCGGGGGGAGCTACGGGGCCTTCACGGCCGGAGTCCTCAATGGCTGGACTGCCAGCGGACAGCGCCCCAAGTTCGATATCGTGAGCGGCGTAAGCACGGGCGCCTTGATTGCCACGTACGCCTTTCTGGGGCCGCAGTACGACCAGAATTTGCGAGAGTTCTATACGAGCACGACAACGGACGACATTTATCGCAAGCGCTTTAAACCGGCCATCTTGTGGTCGGATTCCTTTGTTTCCTCCAAGCCCTTGCAGCGAGCCATCGAGGGGACCGTCACCCCGCAATTGCTGTGTGCGGTGGCGCAGGCGCACGCAGCAGGCCGACGGCTGTACGTCGGCACGACCAATATCGACACCGGTCGATTGGTGATTTGGGACATGGGGGCGATCGCGTCGAGCGGCAAACCGAATTCGCTCTCGCTCTATCGCCAGATTATCCTCGCCTCTGCTTCTCCGCCGGGTCTTTTTCCACCGGTCGATATCGACGTCTCGGTTAACGGGCGCAACTATACCGAGATGCACGTCGACGGAGGGACTACTGCCCAAGTCTTCTTTCGCGCTTCGATGATCCACGTCGACCACGCCGCCATTACCAGCGGTCAACGGCCGCTCGCCGGCTCGAAGGTTTACATCATCGTCGCCGGCAAAGCTTTCCCGGACCCCAAATGCGTGGAGGATCGAGCTCTGAAAATCGCCACCAGTTCCGTCAGCGCCTTGACCTACGCCCAGACGCGCAACGACCTGATTCGGATCTACACGTTGACGCTCCTGACCGGAATGGACTACCACGTCGCGTCCATCCCACAAGACTGGCCGCTTCAGGAAGAGAGCATGAAGTTCGAGCCGGGGCCGATGCGCAGTTTGTTCGATCGGGGCTTTCAATCGACCGTCACCGGCCAGGCTTGGGCAGACGTTCCCCCGGTGCTCGACGCCTCGCAGCAGAGCATCCCCCGCTCCGGGACCGAATTCCTGGCGCCGCTCGAGCAGCGCTTGCCTTGCGACGGCTAATGCCTACTCAACCAGATGAATCGCCTCGAGGCTTTCTTTTCCGCCGCCGAAATGGGAAGGTTCTATTTACTTTTTTCGAGAGAGCGGACTAAATTGGGGCAGCCTGGCAGGCGTTACAGATACGCCATGCCGCCTAAGTTCGCTCCTGCAATGATCGGAGAATCAATGCGCAAGTTCGTAACCACGGTCTGGATTGCCTCACTGATTGCGACCAATTTGCTCGCGCCCGAGCTGCTGTTCGCTCAGGCGCCCGCCGTGGTTACCTCGCCGAACTACGTTGAATTTCCCCCGACGCGACAAGACATCATCACCGCCGCCCCTTCGCCCCAGGCGGTATGGATTCCTGGCGCTTGGGAACGATCGCCCGATCAATGGTCTTGGGTCAATGGCCAATGGGTAAAACCCCCCTTCACGCGCGCTTATTGGGTGCAGGGATATTGGCAACACACCGGCGGTCAGTATCAGTGGGAAGCTGGCCATTGGGCCGCCGGGGCGCAAGGCGCCGTCGTAGCTCAAAAGGTGGCTCCTCCGGCGCCGATCGCCGAAGTGCAGCCGGCTGCGCCTGCCGGGATGGCGAATCCCGCCTGGGCGCCGGGACACTGGGAGTGGCGTGGCACCTGGGTTTGGGTTCCTGGCCAATACATTGTGGCGAGTAATCCGCAGGCAGTTTGGGTTCAAGGCGCCTGGGACGCGTCCGCCGATGGAACGTGGCGCTGGAATCCTGCCCATTGGGCAGTGAAGTAAGAGCGAAACACTGCCAGCCCGACCGGGTAGCGCCCTTATCCGCGAATCTTGAGTCCGCCAAGCCGCTTAAGCTGCTTTGAAATCGCGGCGTTTCCCAGCTTCTGCATCGTGGCGAGCGTTGCGGCCCGATCCGAAGGCGAAAGTTCGCGGGACGACTCCTCAGGCGGCGCTTGGTCGGCAGGCGAAGTGTCCTGTTCCGCCGACTCATCATCGTGTGGTTGCACCTCGGCGGCCACTTGCAGCGGTTTTTCGTCGTCGGCCAGCGGCCGATAGTGATCGCCGATCGCCTCCAGGACGTCGCTCTGAATCGCAGCGCTCTCCAGGAACGTGGTGTACTGAATCCAGAAATGAATCTCGAACACCAGCCAGTAGTTGTCTACTTCCTTAACCAGCACGAGCGGGCGCATTGATTTGATGACCATCGGATGAGCAAACACCAGCTTGAGAATCTCGTGCTTCGCCTGTTCGATTTTGACTGAGCGCTCCAGAGTGATGGCGACCGATGTTTTTACCAGGTTATTCGACAACGTAAGATTCGTG
>DASXPZ010000773.1:0-3073 GCA_036493275.1 Pirellulales bacterium | reverse complement strand
CGCGCAGCGAAGGATTGGGGAAAGGCAGCGAATTCTTAGTCCGCCTTCCCATCCTGACGACGGGTCGGCACGACCGAGCGCCGGCCAGCGAAACGAAGCTCTTCAGCAACGCCTCCCCGGCGCCGCGAGTGTTGTTGGTCGAAGACAACCCGGACGCCGCGCTCGGCTTGAGACTATTGCTGAAGCATTTGGGTTACGTCGTGCAAGCGGTCCACGACGGACCGGCCGCCCTGGCCGCCGCGCCCGAGTTTCACCCTCAAATCGTGCTGTTGGACATTGGCTTGCCAGGCATGGACGGCTACGAAGTCGCCCGCCGCATGCGATTGCAGGCGAACGACGAGCGGCAAATTCTCGTCGCCTTGACGGGGTACGGCCGTGAGGAAGACTATCGGCGTTCGTTCGAGGCGGGCTTCGACTATCATCTGACCAAGCCGATTCACGTCGACGACTTGCAGGTCATGCTCGCCGAGATGGAAGCTCGCTAGCGGGCCGCTCGCGGCGCGCGTTCGGGACGAATCCTAGGTTTGCGAGACTTCCAAACTGCGATCCACGCACTCGATGTTCAACTCGACGCGGCCCGTGAAACGGCAACCGACGAGGAACTGCGACTCATGGCCGGGGGGGGACGGCGTGGTGTGCATCACCCGGCCCGTGAGATACGTCACGTTGGGCGGCATTCCGAGAGCAACGACGAACAAGTCGAAGTCGGGCGGCTGAGGGAGCAGAAAGGAAAAACCGCCGGACGAAATGTCGTGGCAGCGGACTTGGACGAACGTCTCTCGAGTCGGCAGGCGACCTTCGACGTATGGCGCCACGAACTGATTGGTGGGGAATGGGCGCCGGGGCTGATTGCGGCGATCGATGGGCGTGCCTGTCGCCTGCTCCTCGTCCAACTGCCGTTCGACCGCTTCCAGCATGTCCTGGTTCTTTTCGAACCAGGTCGGATCGATGTGCTCGCACGTTTTCCCGTTGAAGAAATACGAGCAGTTGCGTCCGTTCTGCTTGGCCGCATACAAGGCCTGGTCGGCTCCTTGAATGACGGCCTCGACGCCAAGCCCGTCTTTGGCTTCGGCCACGCCCAGGCTGGCGGTCACTTGCAGCGTCTTGCCCTGGTAGTCGACGTGGGAGGCGGCCAGCGAACTGCGAAGCTGTTCCGCGATCGCCTGGGCTTCGTGAAAGCTCGTGTCCGGCACGATGATGGCAAACTCTTCACCGCCGTATCGAGCCACGAAGTCGCAATCGCGCACGTTTTCGGCGAACACCCGTCCGACGGCGCGCAATACCTCGTCGCCCGCCTGGTGGCCATGCAAATCGTTGAACCGCTTGAAGTGGTCGATGTCCACGAGAATCAGCGAGAACTTTTCGCCTTTTTCACGCAGGGCCGCGCAGCGCCGCGTCAACTCCTCGTCGAAGGCCCGTCGATTGGCGACGCCGCACAAACCGTCCGTGCGCGCTTCGGCCATGCTCGACTCGATTTTTTTTGCGTGGTCCTGCACCTGCCCCTTGGCGGCGTCCAGTTCAGTCCGCAAAATCTCGTTCGCCTGCAGCAGTTGCTGCGCGGCCCCGAGAATGACTTGCTCCAGCGGCTTGCCGTCCGCCGAAGTCGCGCTCAGTTCTTGGCTGATTTTTTCGACGCGGGAACTGTGGGCGCCCATTCCGGCCGTGGCGCGGTCGGTCAGGCGGAGCAATTGATCGAGCAGCGCTTTGGCTTGCTCCGCTTGCAGGTTCGCCGGCTGGGCCGGCGAAGGCGCCGCCGGCGAAGTCCTTTTAGCGGCGGTCGTCAGCGGCGCGTCGACCGCACCGCCGCGAAATCCTCGCAGGTGCCAGCCGACGAGGACGCCCATCGCCAGCGACACGAGGACGACGACGACGATCCCCAGAATTAGTAAAGAGCCGGTAGCGACCGCCACGTTGTTTGATCCTTAGGCGCCGGGCTGGCCCAAATAACTGTTCAGCGACGCGCTCTCATTGCGATAACATATTTCCCCCGTATGGTACTTACGACACGCGACGCGCCAAAGCAAACCAAACTTGCATTAGCTTCCCGGCAAGTTGCGGCAACCACTTCCAGAAGGCCCTCTCAAACCGGCCTTCTCGCCACTTGGGGGGACAGGCGCACCCGTTATCGGGCGATTCGCAAGCATGAGCTGGGTGCAGGGAGAAATAGCCGCAATTCTCGCATGTCAGGAACTCTCGAAATAATCGTTGCGATCCTCTCCGGAACCGGCGAACGCTTCGCTTATTTCAATGACTTGTTGCAAAGGCTCTCTGCGCAAAAAGCCGAGTTTCTGCTATGCCGCCGAGCGCGGGCATTAAAACTCAGGAGAAACTTTTGAATACAATAGTCAACTGATCCCCCAGAAGTTGTACATGAGGATTCAAATAAAAAAGCGGAAAGTTATGGACGAAGTGAGGCGGAGGATTCATAATCGATCCTCGATCATGAACTGGCTTACAAGCCACGATGGCTGAGGGCAGGGCGCCATGAGTAAGCTTTCGGTAGCAAATCTCGTCCACACCGTTCGGGCGCTGGGCGATACGAAGAATGCTCCGGATCGTTCCGCGAGTCTGATCGGCGAAAGATTGTGGCGCCTCACCGCCGACGCCGATTCTTCCGACGCCGATTCTTCCGACGCACTGATCAGCGCGGCCGACTTGTCCGCCGCGGTTCGAGCAATCTTCGATGCGACTCGTGACCGAGTAGTCTTCAATCCCGCGGACGCCAATTGGCGGCTTCTGCGGCAATCCGAGCGCCTGCTGCGTTTCGATCCCGAACATTTCGGCGATCTTTCATCCGACTTGACGGATCTCGAATCGAGCGAGGAGGCCGGCGGCACGATCGCTCCGGAGTCCGCGAGAAGCGCGCTCGTCAAAGGGTTGGGGGCGGTCCAGGCCCGGCAAATGCTCGGACAACAGCATTGGGTCGTCGTCGTGGTGAACGCCGACGCGCCGAGCATGGAGTTGCCGCTGGGCCAATTGCGGCAACTCTGCCGTTCCCAGCGGCTGTTGGTTCTGTGGTGCGAAGAACAACCCGAGGCGCCGCGATCGCAGGCTGCGGGCAGATCTCCCGCGG
>DASXPZ010000772.1:0-16414 GCA_036493275.1 Pirellulales bacterium | reverse complement strand
CGCACGCATGAAGATCGATCCGCCGACGGCAATGATCGCCGGGAGGATGTGCATCCAGCGGAAGAGCAGGTTCGTAAGATTGATATCGATGTCCACCGAGCGAGCTCCTCCGATTTGCATAAAAGCGAAGCAACGCCGAATGCGGCGCCTGGCGATGTTTGATCGTAGGTTGCCCCCGGCGCGCTGTCCAGCCGCCCTCGTAAACTGGGTAATTGCGGCGTTTGTATTTCCTTCTCCCACCGGGAGAAGGTGGCGAGCGTCAGCGAGCCGGATGAGGGCAGCGCTGCGATAGATCGCTATTGATGGAAACGCCCCATTCCAGTGCTCCCTCACCCTGCCCCGGGTACCCTCTGGGTGCAGAGGGAGAGAGTTTTGCCTGTCGAAAGCTCCAATTGTTCTTGTCTTGATCACTCTCGCATTTTGCGATCGACCAGCGCGAGCGCCTCTTCGCGAGTGGCGATCTGGCCGTCGAGCTGCGCGTCGCGAACCATCTCCAACAAGCTCTTGTAAATCTCGCCAGGCGGCACGCCGTGCGCTGCCAGGTCATTGCCGGTAATGAGCGGTGATGGATTCAGATCCGCGGCCGGCAGCGCCAACATCAATCGGCAATGTTCGACGTCGGCCGTTGATCGATCACTGGCCAGCGATTCCGCTTCGACCAGAGCCAACAGATCTTCAATGCCGGGCTGTATCAGCAGTCGCTGCAAGCGCGACCATGGCTGAGCCGCTGCTCCGGCGATACCGCCACGATGGCCGAGCAGCCAGGTGACGCGATCGCTCTCCTTGTTCGCTAGCTTCCAGCGCTGGCAAATCTCGCCGGCAATGTTGGTTGCCGTTTGCAAGGAATCGTCGCTCGGCATCGTGGCGCTCCACCGCTGCGGCTCTGCCAGCGCGTGCAGCAGCGCCGCAAGCGCTAGCGGAAAGCTCGGCTCGCGCAAGCCGTCGAGCACGCGCCGCAAATACGGCCACAACGTGGCTTCAGGCGCAAGAGCGCCACCCGTTTTCGCCACTTGTGGAAATAGGGGGAGCTCCGGCAGCAGCACCGCCAACAAGCGTGTTTCGCCCAGCAACTCGATGGCGCGCGATCGCGACTCGTGGACCAGGACCTTTCGCATTTCCTGCGCGATCCGCTCCGCGCTGACGACGGAGATCGTCTCGGCCATTTCATGCATCGCGGCGGCCGTGGCGGGGTCGAGCGAAAAGTTGAAGCGAGCCGCTATCCGCACGGCGCGGAGCATACGGAGCTTGTCTTCCGAGAAACGGGCGCGAGGATCGCCGATCGCCCGCACGACGCCCAGCGCCAGATCTTGCTGGCCGCCGACGTAGTCGATCGTCTTCTCGGCCAGCGGATCGTAGAACAGGCCATTGATCGTGAAGTCGCGCCGCTGGGCGTCTTCTTCGGCCGTGGTGAAGATCACGCGATCCGGGTGGCGACCGTCAGTGTACCCAGCGTCTTGCCGAAACGTGGTGACTTCGATCAGCCCTTCTTCCTTGTGGCCGATCACGGCGATCACGCCGAAGGCGGCGCCGATTTCGAGCGTGTGGCGGCGGCCGAACAACTCGCGGATCGCCGGCGGAGTGGCGTTGGTCGCCACGTCATAATCGTGCGGCGTGAGCCGGAGCAATTGATCGCGTACGCAGCCGCCGGCCAACAGCGCTTCGAAGCCGGCCCCGCGCAACCGCTCGACGACGCGCAAGGCAAAAGCGTGCTGCTTTTCGGGATCGAGCTGCGTCACGACTGAAATTCCTCCGACGCCCTGCCCACCGTTCCCGGCAGCACTTCCGCGGCGACCCAGAACTCTACTTCTTCGCCTCGCGCTCGCGCAAGAACGTTTCGAGCCCAGCGAGATCGTCTGTATTGATCAGATCGACGCCGGCCGCCGAAAGTTCGCCCCAGATCGCCGGGTTGGCCGGGATATTCCAGAACCGGACCGTGCGACCGCGAGCGTGCGCCTTCTCGACCGCTTCGCGCAGCTTGGCGCGCTCTTCGGCGGGGATTTCTCCCACGCCGCGCCAGCGAAAGTGAAGCGCCCAGTTGTCGCTGATCATTGGCATCAGACTGGCCGGCGTGTCGGAGGCGAGATCGGTCATTCGCCCGTCGATTCCGCCGTAGCGAAGCTTCTCGGCCGCCACTTCCTTCATTGGGCGATTGCCCGAGATGACGACCGTAATCGCGCCGGGCTGCAACTTGCCGTCGCGGACGACCGAGAGCATCTCAGCGTAGCGAGCCAACGTCTTGGCCAGCACAGCGTATGTCTGCGGTCCATCGGATTTGAGATCGATCAACAGCGTGAACCGCGGCCCGCCTGGATAAACGCTTCCACCACCTGCCTTCACTTTCGCCAAGAGCGGATCGAGATAGAGCGCCTCGAGCGTTCGCTCCGGTTTGACGTCGGGCCGGTTATGCGCGACGAGCAGCTTGCCATCGACGAGGTAGATATCTGCCTCGACGCTGCAAAAGCCGTGGTCCAAGGCATCATACAGCGGCCTGGCGTGCTCGTAGTCGTTGTGCGCGTGCGCGGAGGCCAACGGCTTTGGGGCTACGGGGGGCTCAGCGGCCACGGCCGACGGCAGAAAACCTCCGCCAGTGAACAAGCTCGCCAAAGCCAGTGCCGCCGAGACGCTTGCCGGGAGGGCGAGGCTCCCGCCGAGCCGTGGCGCCGCGGTAGTTTGAACCCGCCCTCGCGTTAGCCGTTGTTTGACGGCTATCAGCCCCAACGCTACCCAGAATCTTCGTTGTCGGCTCATAAAACCCCTCCGCCTTGTGACGCGCCGGTGAGTGACTAAGATTGTCGGCTGGATTGTCCCAAACCGCTCCGCAGATTCCCAGCCCCCCTTTAATTGCCTGAAAAGCTCCGCAAGGGCGCCTCAACTCGCGGTCGGCCCGTCACCCAAGAAAGTCATCTGATGAAAGCGATCGCCGTTCGTCCCGGCCACCATAACAGCGTCCACCTGGCCGATCTTACCAAGCCGAAGGTCACCGACATTCCCGGCGGCCGGGGCGTGCTGGTGCGCGTGCTGAAGGTCGGCCTCGACGCCACCGACAAAGAGATCAACGAAGCCAAGTACGGCGCCGCGCCTCCGGGCTATGACTTTTTGGTGCTTGGTCATGAGAGCTTCGGCGTGGTCGAAGAAGTCGGCCCGAACGTCACGCACGTCAAGCCGGGCGATTACGTCGCGGCCACGGTCCGCCGCCCTGGCTCGTCGATCTACGACCAGATCGGCACCAGCGACATGACGAGCGAAGAGGTCTATTACGAGCGCGGCATCAACCTGCTCCATGGCTTTCTGACGGAGCACTACGTCGACGACGCCGAGTTCATCGTGCAGATGCCGGTCGGTCTGAAGCATTTGCACGTGCTGGCGGAGCCGATGAGCGTCTCGGCCAAGGCGGTGCAGCAAGCGTACGAAGTGCAGCGAAGGCTAAAGGTCTGGCGCCCGCGCGTCGCCTTCGTGCTGGGCGCCGGACAGATTGGGTTGCTGACTACGCTGATCTTGCGGTTGCGCGGGCTCGAAGTTTATACGCTGGCCCGCACCAAGCCGCCGTCGCTCAACGCCGAGATCTGCGCCGGCATGGGCGCCAATTACATCAGTACGGCGCAAACGCCGATCGAAGAGTTGGCCAAGCGCGTGGGCAAGGCGGACTTGATCGTCGACGCCACCGGTTCGAGCGCCCTGGCCTTCGGCGGCATGAGCGTGCTCGGGCACAACGGCGTGCTCGTGTGGACCAGTATCACCGGCGGGCGCGAACATTTGGAAGTGCCGGCCGACAAGCTGAATCTCGATTGGGTGCTCGGCAACAAACTGTTGCTCGGCAGCGTGAACGGCAACCGCGAACATTTCGAGATGGGGATTCGCGATCTCGCGCTGGGTGAAGTCACCTATCCGGGCGTCATCGGTCGCTTGCTCACCAATCCCGTCGAAGGTCTGGAGAAATACGCCGAGGCAATGCGCCTGCTCGTCGAAGAACGCACGGCGCTCAAGGTGTTTGTGGAAGTCGCCGCGGGATAGTCTGGTGTTCTCTGCTGAATCCCCAGAACAGAAAGCCGGCGCCCCGAACGTCGCTAGCTGCTAGAAATTGCCGATTGGGCAAATTGGGGGCCGACTTTTGACGCCGGGCGCCGTTTTTTCCGGGCGGGGGGCATGTGGCGGACGACAAATCGCTACCGTCCGCACGACCAAACCATTTGACGAGCGACTATCGGAGCGAGATGATGAAATTCGGGCTCGGAGCCCGTTTTTAACGTATGGTTACCATTGCCTAGACCGGCAATCATTTCACCCGGAGGAGACTGCCATGCGACTTCCATTTCTTGTCGCCGCGCTCGCATTGTTCGTCGCGTCTTCAGCCAAGGCGCAAGCCGTCGTCACGTACTATGCTGACCCGGTGACCAGTTACTACACGCCGTACACGTCGTACTACGCCCCGGTCACTACGTACTACGGCGCAGCGCCGGTGACCAGCTACTACACGCCGTATACCAGCTACTACACGCCCTACACCAGTTATTACACGCCGTATACGAGTTACTACACTCCGTACACTTCGTACTACGGCGGGGCGGCCTACTACTCGCCGTACACTGCCTATTACTCGCCCTACTACATGACCCCCGGCCAGTACCGACGAGCGTACCGGCGAGGTTGGTAGTCAAGCGAAACGAATCGCGCGGAAATAGTCGTGAGTCGAAGCGCAAAGCTTAAGCCGTCTCGGACGAACGGCGCGACTCACGGCGCGAATCACGGCGCGAATGAACAACCTACCCAAAGTTGTGTGACACCAAACGAACGAGGCGGGCATTTTCGCCCGCCTCGTTTTATTTTTCGATCTTCCGCACCCGCGACCTGCGGCGATTACTTCTCCGGTTCAAGATCGATCACGACGAGTTCTGGTCGACAAAGAAATCGCAGCCGCGGCGCTTCGCCTCGCTCCATGCCGGCTCCGCGCGAGACGATCAACTTTCGGCCCCCGCCCCGGTCGGTCACTCCGGCGGCCCAACTGCGCGGCACTTTCGATAACGTCAACAGCGGCCCAATCAGCGGCAGTTGAACTTGGCCGCCGTGCGTGTGGCCAGCCAACATCAAGTCGGCCTGGACGTCGCCGAGCGCAAAGTCTGGATAATGCCCCACGACGATCTGGAATGGTTCGGTGGCGGCAACCGTTGTCGTCGGCGACTGCGAATCTGCTTCGCTCAAGCCTGTGATCTTCAATTCGCCGGCGTCGAAGGATTGCGTCGTCGAACAGCAATAGATGCTCGATCCCAAGAACAGATCTTCCCACACCGGCGGGTCGATGTTTCCTTTCACGGCGTATACTCCCAGCGGCGCGTCAAGCCCGCTCTCCGTCAGTAACTTCTGAAACAGACCTCGCTGCTCCGTCCAGGCGGCCAGATGTTCGACCTGCACGTAATCTCCGGCGAATAAGATAACGTCGGGCTTTTCCTTCATCGCCAGGGCGAACACGTCGCGTTCGTACTGTCCGATGGAATCTGTCTGGACGTCCGCGATCAAAACGACGCGCAGCGGCTTATGGATCTTGGGCGAGCGCAGCGTCAGATGGGTCACCTCCAGCCAGTAGGGCTCGACATAAAAGGCGTCATACCCCACGGCCGCCAACAGCGCGCCGACGGCCAGCCAGGCCAGGGCCGCTTTGCGCCGCGTGCGGACCAGGAAGAGAAACATTCCGAGCGCCACAATCGGCCCGTGGATGAACAGTCCGCAGCAGAGGAGCCGCAACTTGCCAAAGGCGCCTTCGCCGGTGGCGGCGATCAACGCGAGCATTGTCAGCAGCCCGACGCAAAAGACCGTGAAGACCGCCAGGCGACTTTTAAACGTGGCGACAAAAGTGATCGCCGCCAGGTCCAGCCCGACCATCAGCATGTTGAACAGGACCAGCATGGCGACCTCGTTGTCAGCCGTTCAGCTCTTGGCGATCAGTTCCATGCAGATTTCGCGGACGCGCGCCGGATTGGCGTTGGGATTCAGTTTCTTTGCCTGGCCGATCAAGGCGCCGGCCGCCTGCACTTTGCCTGCTTTGACTTCGGCCACGACTTTGGGATTCGACGCCAGCAATTGCTGGCAAAGCTCGATCAACTCCGATTCGTCGACGCGCACGATTCCCAGCGCGCTCATCGTCTCGGCCACTCCTTTGCCCGACGTGAGCATTTGCGCCAGCACTTCGCGGGCGCGCGTGGTATCGATCTCACCGCCGCGAATCTTGCCCAATAGCTCGGCCAATTGCGCAGGGCGAACCGGGTAGGCGTCGATCGTGATCGTCTGTTCTTTGAGGGTGCGCAACACGTCTTGTTGCACCCAATTGCTGGCCATTTTGCCGTCGCTGCATGCTTCGGCCAGCTCGACGTAGTAGCTCACGACGTCGCGCCCCTGATTGACGATCACGTCGGCGTCGTATTCCGTAATGCCATAGGCGCCGATCAGTCGAGCGCGGAGCGCCGCCGGCAGCTCGCCCAGAGCTCTACGAACTATTTCGATTTGCTCCGGGCTGACGCGGACCGGCACGAGGTCCGGATCCGGAAAATAGCGGTAATCGCTCGATTCTTCCTTGTGTCGCTGGCCGCGAGTCAGGTTGGCCGCGTCATCCCAGCCGCGCGTTTGCTTCGGGACGTCCCCCAGGCGTTGGCCTGTCTCTTGCCACACCTGGTACTGCCGTATGGCTTCGTATTCGAGCGCGCGTTCGACCGCGCGGAAGCTGTTCATGTTCTTGATTTCGACGATCGGCGTGGCGATCTTCTCGCCGTTCTCTCCGGTCAAATGCAGATTGATGTTGGCGTCGACCCGCAGACTCCCCTCCTGCATGTTGCAGTCCGAGACGCCGAGATAAACCAACAGCAGCTTCAGTTCGTCGAGATAAGCCCGCGCTTCGGCTGGCGAACGCATATCAGGCTGCGAGACGATTTCCAAAAGCGGCGTGCCGGTGCGATTCAGGTCGATGCGGCTATCGGCTTCGCCTGCTTGCTCGTCGTGCATGCTCTTGCCGGCGTCCTCTTCCAGGTGCGCGCGGATGATACCGATGCGTTTTGGGGCGAAGCGCCCTTTGGGATCGCGAATGTCGAGCCCGCCATCGTGGCTGAACGGGAGATCGAACTGGCTGATCTGGTATCCCTTCGGCAAGTCGGGATAGTAATACTGTTTGCGATCCCACTTGGTAAAAGGTGAGATCTGGCAATCGATCGCCAGGGCGGTCCGCAGACCCAGCTCGAACGCGCGGCGGGTCATCACCGGCAACGTGCCCGGCATGCCGGTGCAGGTCGGGCAGGTTTGCGTGTTCGGCTCCGCCCCGAAGCGCGTGCTGCAACCGCAGAACAACTTGCTCTCGGTGAGCAATTGCACGTGAACTTCGAGCCCAATCACGATTTCGTAGTCGTCGCTCACGGCAGGTTGGGCCTCCGCATGTGCCAGTCGGTGGCTTGCTGGAACATGTGAGCGGCGCGAAGCAGGCGATCTTCTTCCAACGGCGGCGCCTGCAACTGCAAACCAATCGGCAGGCCGGCCGCGCTCAATCCGCACGGAATCGAAATACCCGGAATGCCCGCCAGGTTCGCCCCGACCGTGTAGAGATCCAACAAATACATCGCCAGCGGATCGTTGACATTTTCGCCCAGTTTGAACGCCGGCGCGGCGGTGACCGGTCCGGCGATCAGGTCGACCGACTGGAACGCGGAGTCGAAATCTTGCCGGATCAATCGGCGGACTTTGAGCGCCTTCAAATAATACGCGTCGTAATAGCCGCTCGAGAGAGCGTACGCGCCGAGCATGATGCGGCGCTTGACTTCGGCTCCAAAACCTTCAGCCCGGCTGCGGCGATAGAGCCGCACCAGGGGCGAGTCGAGCCGGTTGAGACCGGCCGTGTCTCGCGCCGCCTCCAATTTTTGCCTTTCGGCGGCCAGCTCGGCCAGCATCGCACGCTCGTCGGTCCGATGTCCATAATGGACGCCGTCGTAACGCGCCAGGTTACTGCTGGCTTCGCTGGGAGCAATAATGTAATACGTCGCGACGCTGTACTTGCTGTGCGGGAGCGAAATCTCCTTTACCTTGGCGCCGAGCGACTCGTAAACCGCAATCGCTTCGCGCACGGCCCGCTCCACTTCACTGTCGAGGCCGGGGCCAAAGTGCTCTCGCGCCAGGCCGAGCGTCAGGCCGGCCAGCGGCTGAGTGACGGTTTGGCTGTATGAGGGGACAGGCGCGTCGATCGAGGTCGAATCGCACGGATCGTGCCCGGCGATGGCTTCGAGCAACAGGGCCGCGTCCGCGGCGCTCGTGGCCATGGGTCCCGCCTGATCGAGGCTGCTGGCAAAGGCGACCAGGCCATAGCGGCTGACGCGACCGTAGGTAGGCTTCATCCCGGTTATACCGCACAGGCCGGCCGGTTGCCGGATCGATCCGCCGGTGTCGGTGCCGATCGACAGGGGCGTCAATCGAGCGGCGACGCAAGCGGCCGATCCGCCGCTCGATCCGCCCGGCGCGCGAGTGACGTCCCAAGGGTTGCGCGTTTTTTGGAGCGCGGAGTTTTCGGTCGAGCCTCCCATAGCGAACTCGTCGAGATTCGTCCGCCCCAACAGCACGGCGTCGGCCCGCTTCAGCCTGGCGACCACGGTCGAATCGTAAGGCGCGCGAAAATGTTCGAGCATTCGCGAGCCGCACGTTGCCAGATCTCCCTGGCTACAGAGCAGATCTTTTACTGACACGGGGAGGCCGGCGAGGAGCCCGACGGGCTGGCCAGCCTGGCGGCGATCGTCGATCCCGCGCGCGGTCGCCAGAGCCGTTTCGGCGTCGTAGCGCAACAGCGCGCCGATCGCCGGATCGTGGCGCTCGATACGCTCGACATACGCCTGCGTCACCTCGACGGCGGTGAACCGGCGAGCATTGAGCTCGGCAAGAATCTGGCTGGCGGAAAGATCCGTAAGCGACATAGGCCGGCAGCTCGCAGGAAAGCGGTTAATCGCCGAGCACGGCAGGAACCAGATAGAACTGGCCGTCGGCGTGGGGCGCGTTGGCCAGAATCTCGCCCCGATCGACGCTCGGTCGCGCGCGGTCCTCGCGGAAGACGTTAGAAAGCTCGATCGCGTGGGCCATCGGTTCGACCTGTTCTGTGTCGACCTCGGCCAACTGCTCGACATACCCGACAATGGCGTCGAGCTGGGCCGTCATGGCGATCAACTCGCTCTCGCTGAGCTGCAATCGCGCCAGCAGCGAGACCTTTTCGACTTGTTCGCGCGAGAGGGACATAGCAAAGGCTTCGCCTTTTGTCGCACTGCCGGAAATTCACCAGCAGTGACACCCTGGTCGAAAAAAAAGGAACGGCCCTCATGCTGCGCAGTCGCGCACTCATACTGCGCAGGAACACCGTCGCGGAGGTTACTTGCTGCCTTTCGGCTTGGCAGGCGCCTTGGCTTTATCGGCCGGCTTGGCTGCCTTTGCCGCGGGGGCCTTTGGCTTGGCTGCGGCGTCTCCCGGCAAGCGGAAGGGGACGGCCTTGATCTTTTTGGTCACGGCGCCGCTGCGCAGGCATTGCGTGCAGACGAGCATCGTGCGGTTCGTGCCATGCTCGGTCACATGCACGCTTTGCAGGTTCGGCTTGAACTGCCGACGGGTGATGCCCGTGACCTTGGTGCCGACGCCCCCTAGGTACTTGGCCTTACCGCGGATCGTGACCTGATTGCCCATCTGGGGGCCTTTGCCGCATACGTTACAAACACGGGCCATCGCCGCGCTCCTCCACGAAAAAATCGATTCGGCCAGCGTGGCCGTAAGTTGGTCGAATTCAGGAGTATACCTGGGGGCGGGGAGCCTGCAAAGTGACGAACGACCTGCCCACGCCCTGTTAGTGATGCGACTTGCAGGCGCCGGGGTGGACAGTCAACCCGGCAACGCGGGACAATGACCGCCGTGACGCCACGTTCATCCCACCTCATGACTTTCAGGCAGGCAAAAAGGCCATGGCTGACGACGATTTCGACCTCGAAAGCCTCGCCGCGTATCTGCACCTGGCGACCCCTCAGGTGGCCAAGCTGGCAGACCGTGGGCAATTGCCCGGCCGACGAGTCGCCGGCGCCTGGCGGTTTTCGCAGGCCGAGATCCACCACTGGCTCGAAGAGCGAATCGGCCTCTCCGACTCGGTCGAGCTGCTGCGGGTCGAAGGAGCGCTCGACCGCCACGCGGCAATCGCGGCCGAAGCCCCTGTGTCGATCGCCGAGATGCTGCCGACGGATGCGATCGAAATCCCGCTGGCGGCGCGGACTCGCAATTCGGTCATTACGTCGATGGTCGAAGTCGCCGCGCGAACCGGGCTGTTGTGGGACACCACGAAAATGGCCGATGCCGTTCGCAGCCGCGAGGAGCTGTACCCCACGGCGCTCGAAAACGGCGCGGCGCTACTCCATCCCAGGCGCCCTTTGGCGAACATCCTCGGTCAGGCGTTTATCGCGCTCGGGATCACGTCGCGCGGGATTCCGTTTGCCAGCAGTCGCGGGCTGCTGACGGACGTTTTCTTTTTGATCTGCTCGGTCGATGATCGAGGGCATTTGAGGACCTTGGCGCGATTGAGCCGGCTGTTGGCCGAGCCGACGTTTCTCGACACGCTGCGCGCCGCGCCCGACGCGGCGGCCGCGCATGCGATCTTTGTCGAGCAGGAAGGAAAATTGCCGCAGTGAACGCAATGCCTTGCCTGGCCGAATCTGCCGAATGGACGCATGTCGCTGAGAATCGCCCTGCGCGCTGGCCCTTGTCTGTTCTGGCTATCGGCGATCCCGCGAGCGCAGAATTCGCGCCGGTGGCCGCGGAATTGCGCGAGCGAACCGACGCCCGTTTTGTCTTCGACTTGACCTCTGCGCTGCGCGTGACGCAGGCTGAGGCATTTTTGCCCGACTGCGTGGTGCTGTTGGAAAATCGGCCCGGCGAGCTTTCGCGCGAAGGGATGGAGAAACTACGCGCGCAGGCGCCCCTTGCGCGCTGGGCCTGCGTGCTCGGTAGCTGGTGCGAAGGGGAATTCCGCAGCGGTCAGCCGTGGCCGGCGGCGCCGCGCGTCTACTGGCATCAATTCCGCGGCTGGTTTCGGCAAGAACTGGCGGCGATCGAGCGCGGCGATTGTTCCCCGCTCTGGCTGCCAATTACCGCGACCGAGGAAGAACGGCTGTTGCAAAGCTTCTTGGCGAAGACTGACTATGAAGCGATGGAGACGGCGCCTCAATTCGTGGCCATTCACAGCAATCGCCGAGAAATGAGGGAGCTATTGACCGACGCCTGCGAACCCTTCGGCTGCGAAGTCGTGAGCTTGCCGCCACCCCAAAATCCCCCTCTCCCTTTGGGAGAGGGCCGGGGTGAGGGAAGCAGCTCGAACGAGTGCCGGGATGAGGGAAGCCCCGCCGAGCGCGCTGCATCACACGCAGGGTTGAAAACCACTAGCGGCTCAGCCCTCATCCGGTTCGCTGCGCGAACCACCTTCCCCCGAGGGGGGAAGGACGAAAACATTCCCCCACTCCCTCCGGGAGAGGGCCGGGGTGAGGGAAGCAGCGGAATGGATGCCCCATTAGTCAACGCACTCCCAAAACCCACGGCCGCCATCTGGGATCTGGCCACGCTCGAACCACCAGAAATCGCAGCCTTCGCCGCCGCGGTCTTGCGGTCGCCCGAATCGCATTGGATCGTCCTCGCCGGATTCGTCCGCGAAGCGGACCGCATCGCCCTGCTGCGCCACGGCGCGAGTGAAGTCCTCTCGAAACCGCTCGCGATCGAGCAACTTCGCGACGCGCTCGCCGCGAGCGCGGACCGCGCGACGCAATACAAATCCTGCCAGCGATTCTTGTTCTATTAACTCCAATAGCGATGCCACGCGGGAGCAGGCCGCTTGACCGATGGCCGCCTTTGGACGGCTTTTCAAGTGCCGCCAGTTATAATGACTCCGATGACCACGCCACCCCGCCGCCGCTGGTTTCAGTTCGGACTGCGGACAATGTTCGTGGGGGTGACGGTGTTTGCCGTCTGGCTGGGATGGGAGTTGAGATTTATTCGAGAACGGAAATCGTTCTTCGAATCACTGAAGCAGCAACTCGACATCCAAGATCTGGCCGCAGCTCGCAATGTGCCAGTAACCGCCAAATATAACTACATCATTATTACACCGAGGACGCGAGCAACGATCCCCTTCTGGCGCAAATGGCTGGGCGACGAGGCAGGCTTCGAAGTAGTTCGTATGCCTAAAACATCGTCAGCAATTGATTTAGAGAAGGCCAAGGCACTGTTCCCTGAATCGAAAATCGAAGTATGGCAACCACCACCAGCGCAACCCGAGTCCCAACGAAAACGCCGCTCGGATCGTGGCGGAGTCAATCGCCGTAAGGCGTCCAACCATCCTGTAACACCACAGTTATAGGACATAGTCATAGGACACTACCCGTGTGGCGCGGTCCTCGCTAGGTCGGGGATTATCGGGTAAGATAGGCTGCTTGGCGTGTCGGAGCGAGATCTCTTGTGATGTCTCCTTTGGGCTCACTAAACGCAAATTTTGCTAACAGGCCGCAGATCGTTCGCCCAGCCAAGAGCTTATGGAAAACCCTTATGATCGCGCCGCAAGAAATGCTGGGTTATCTGAAGGCCGAACCGTTTCGCCCCTTTCGCATCCACATGGCAAGCGGCCAAACCTTCGACGTCCGGCATCCTGAAATGGCGCGTGTCGGCCGAAATTTCCTGATTTTGTTCACCTTCGTCAGCGATTCGCCGGAACTTCTTGACCGCTGGGAAACGATTTCCTTGATGCTCATGGAACGAGTCTCGCTATTGGACGCCACAGTCCCACCCAGCGGGAATTGAGCAGATGGATCAAATGATCGAAAAAGGAACTTATTCATTCGTCAGCCTCGGCTGCCCCAAGAACCTCGTCGACAGCGAGCGCATGCTCGGGCTGCTTCGGCTCGATGGTTATCGGCTGGTCAGCGAGCCATCGGGCGCTGACCTGGTGGTGGTCAACACCTGCGGCTTCATCGAGCAGGCCCGCGCCGAGTCGTACGGCGCCATCCGCGAGATGCTCGAACTCAAAAAGCAAGGCAAGATCCGCGGCGTGATCGTCTCGGGCTGCCTGGCGGAGCGCGAAAAAGCGGCCCTGCTTGAAACGCATCCTGACATCGACTGCCTGGTCGGCGTCTTCGGTCGCGAGTCGGTCACCAAGGTGGCGGATCGCTTGATCGGCGGATTGCATGAGCAGCGAACCGTGTTTCAGCCCGCGCCCTCGACTCCGCTGCCGGATCGCTCGCGGCTGCGGATCACGCCGCGCCACTTTGCGTTCTTGAAGATCTCCGAAGGTTGCGATCGGCTCTGCACGTTTTGCGCCATCCCCAAGATGCGCGGCAAGCACGCTACCAAGCCGATGGAAGAGGTGCTCGCCGAAGCCCACGAATTAGCGGCCGACGGCGTCCGCGAGTTGAACATCGTCGCGCAAGACACCACCTATTACGGGCTCGATCTCTACGGCCGCACGCGGCTGGCGGAATTGCTGGCCGAGCTCGATAAGATCGAAGGGCTCGATTGGATTCGCGTAATGTACCTCTACCCGATGTACTTCACCGACGACGTGATCGACGTGCTGGCCAGGGCCAAGCGAATTGTCCCTTACTTGGACATGCCGCTTCAGCACATCAACGACACGATGCTCAAGCGGATGCAGCGCCGCGTCGGTCGGAACGAAACCGAGGAGTTGCTCGCGAAGCTGCGCGAGCGCATTCCAGGCCTGACGTTGCGGACGACCTTTATCGCCGGCTTTCCTGGCGAGACCGACGCGCAATTTGCCGAGCTGGTCGACTTTGTCCGCCAGCAGCGCTTCGAGCGGATGGGAGTTTTCACCTATTCGTTCGAGCCCGACACGCCGGCGGCCCGCCTGCCGAATCACCTGCCCGAGGAAGTGAAAGAGGCGCGGCGCAATGAGTTGATGAGCGTGCAACAGGAGATCGCGGCCGAGTTCAACGAGTCACGCTTCGGGAAGCTCTTGGACGTGCTGATCGATCGGAACGTGCCAGACGAGAAGCGAGCCTGGATCGGGCGAACCGCGGCCGACGCCCCGGACGTCGACTCGGTGGTCTATGTCTCGGGCAAGGGATTGAAGCCGGGGCAGATTGTGGAATGCGAAGTCGTCGGCGCGCACGGCTACGATCTGATCGCCGCAGCCACGGGCAAGCCCCGCTAGTTGGCCGCCCCGCCTCCGATTTCTGTAGCCGTCCTCTTTGAGGCCGGTCTTTGCGCTGGTCTGTCCAAGGATGCTTTCCGGCCAGAGAGGCTTGCGTCCACCCCGTTTTTTGGCCTGTTTCCTCGCGAGGCATCTCTTAGCAGTCCGGGAATATTTCCCCGGACTGCGTGGCGCCTTATGATGTGTGAATTAAGCGAGGGGTCGCCGCCTGTGGCGAGGCCGCGTGGCCTCTCGACGTAGCCAGTTCTCTCGCATCGGGAGCGGAGGATTGGTCCCGCCCACGTTTTTAACCATTCGATGAGGGTTCCTGTCGTGAAACGCCGCCTGCGCACGTTCTTTTCTTTCGCCCTGTTGCTCCTGATTATCCGCGGCGTTAAGGCCGCCGAGCCCGCGGTGGCCGAGCCGCCGAAGCAGAAGCCCGCCACTAAGGCTGAGGCCACTCCCGCGGCGCCCAAGGAGTCCGACCGCTCTGGCCCGCTGCACGCCTACGTCAGCGCGCCGGACGACAGCTACAAGTGGGTTGTGCGGCAGGAAGGAAAGATCGGCGGCGCGGAATGGGCCGAATTGACCCTGACTTCGCAAACCTGGAAAGGAACCACCTGGCGCCACCAGTTGTTCGTCATTCGCCCGTCGAAGATTCGCGACGGCGCGCAGGGCATTCTGCTGATCAACGGCGGCGCGTGGGACGACAAGCTGGCCCAGCCGCCGGAAGAAGGCAAAAAAGGAAAGCTCAACACGGAAGCGGCGCTACTAGCGCAAGTGGCGGAGCGTGTTCAATCGCCCGTCGCCATGCTGAGCCAGGTGCCGCAGCAGCCGATCTTCGACGGCCTGGTCGAAGACGCCGCCATCTCTTACACGTTCGACAAGTTTCTGAAGACCAAAGACGCGACCTGGCCGCTGTTATTGCCAATGGTCAAAAGCGCCGTCCGCGCCATGGACGCCGTGCAGGAGTTCAGCAAGCAGCAGTGGAAGCTCGACGTAAAGAACTTCACGCTCACCGGCGCCTCGAAGCGCGGCTGGACCACCTGGCTGGCCGCCTCGGTCGACCCGCGGGTCAACGCCTTCGCCCCGATGGTCATCGACATGTTGAACATGAGTGTGCAAATGAAACACCAGTTGGAATCGTTCGGGACTTTCTCAGAACAGATTGGCGACTACACCGATCGCGATTTGCAGGCTCGCAATAACTCCGAAGAAGGCCGGGCCTTGCAAGCGATTATCGATCCGTTCGCCTATCGCAAGCTGCTGACGCAGCCTAAGGTCATTTTGCTGGGAACGAACGATCGCTACTGGCCACTAGACGCGCTGAACCTCTACTGGAACGAGTTAGAGGGGGAGAAGCACATTCTGTACATCCCCAACAATGGCCACGGGCTGACCGACGTCGCGCGGATCAGCGGCACCATCGCCGCACTCCACCGCCAGGCCAGCGGCCAAGGAAAGCTGCCGAAGCTCTCCTGGAATTTGAAGGAGAAAGAAAAGCAGCTCTGCCTGCGCGTGACGAGCGACACGCCGCCGAAGGAAGTGCAAGCCTGGACAGCCGCGGCCGCCACGCGCGACTTCCGCGATTCGACCTGGGTCAGCCACAAGGCGACGCTGGTCGACGGCGAATATTGCTACGACGTCGACGTCCCCGAGACGGGCTACGCGGCAATGTTCGGCGAAGCGATCTTCGAAGGGGACCCGCTGCCGTTCTTCTTGTCGACGAACGTGAAGATCATCCGCGGCAAAGACGCGCCCAAGGCGGAAGCGGTGAAAGAGCCGGCGAAGGAAACCGCAAGGTAGCCGGTGAGGCAATGCCGACTATCAGAGCTTGGGCGGTGCGGAATCGTCTATCTCTAATCCATACCGGGCGAGGGCAAATCTCTTGACTAGACCACCTCCGATTCAATCGATCCAAGAGGCGCCAATTCCGCAGATGAATTTGGCATGTCCTCATTGCCAAGCTCGTCTCTTGGTTCATCCGTCCCAAGCTGGCACAACTCTAATTGGACAGCGCCACTTTCGATCGGCGGCTTGTCTGTAAGGTCTGATCCGTCCTGAACATGGGATGGTTAGTCATCATGGATTCTTGGGAACGCATGACTTGATTCTGTCGACGTCGATTCCCTGTTCGTGCAGGTCGTGGAGTTTTGTTTTCGTGTGCGACCGGCGGGCTTGCGCGTTGCGCCGTTGGTGATCTTGTTGTCGCTCAAGTTCCTGTTGGTAACGCGCCTGGCGAGC